>JAIDBM010000033.1 GCA_029056365.1 Muribaculaceae bacterium
CATGAAAAATGATTAGTGATTAAAATCTCTATAGTTCTCTGGTTCTCTGGTCTTAAAACTGTTCTGTAGTCTGAAAAAGGCTGTCCGGACCGTCGGCGAGGTCGCCGACGTTACTTCATTCCGACTTCTTTGATGGAAAATGATTAGAGATTAAATTTTCTATAGTTCTCTGGTTTAAAAAGTTCTATAGTAGAGTAAACTCAAGACAAAGAGAAGCGAAAACACTATAGATCTCTGGAACTCTGGTCTAAAAAAGTTCTGTGGTCTGAAAAAGGCTGTCCGGAGAGTCGGCGGGGTCGCCGGCGTTACTTTGTAGTGGCTTGTTTTGGAAACAGTTTCATTATATTTGCCGGAGAACGGTTCGCGCGGAATTCATTTGCCATGAAGTTCATGTATGGGGCAACATGAGAGAAATACTTCCGGTAACCGTCGCACAGATAATTGTCATAACCCGATGGGCTTGCCACAAACCTGTTTTTAGGGCATTCGCCATGGCAGGCGAACAGAAAGTCGCAGTGGCGGCATTTTTCCGACAGACCGGCGGTCTTCATGGACGCAAAATCCGCCAGTACCGAGCTTGACATGAGTTTCGTAATACTTTCGCGGTTTATATTGCCGAGCTTGTATTCAGGGAAAACAAAATGGTCGCAGCAGTAAAGGTCGCCGTTCTTTTCGAGAGCTCCGGCGTGCCCGCATACCGCACTCATTGTACACAGTCCGGGATATTCTCCCAGCCAGTTGGCCAAAGTTGCGTCAAACAACTGAACGAACATCTGTCCGACATCCCGGCGGACCCATATATCAAAAATACGGCAAAGAAAATCGCCCCAGGCTTGCGGAGTCACCGACCACGGAGTTAGCGAACCGCAGCGGTCGGGCGGGGTGAGGCAGCCGTTGCCCGAAACACGTTCCACCACCGGAGTAAACTGCAGATAGCGGCATCCGATGCTTTTGAAAAAGTTGTAGAAATCATCGGGGCATCCGGCATTCACGCTGTTTACCACGGCCATTGCGTTCCATTCGATGTTGTATGCGTTGAGCATTTCAATGCCTTTCATCACATCGGCGAACGAGCCTTTGCCTGATGGGTAGCATCGACAGGCATCGTGTATATGCTCCGGACCATCTACCGACAGGCCTACAAGCCATCCGTTGTCTTTCAGAAAGCGGCACCATTCGTCATCGATGAGAGTGCCGTTGGTCTGTATGCAGTTGAAAACCGCTGTTCCGCCGGCATGTTCACGCTGAAGTTCTACTGCTTTGCGATAGAAGTCCAGACCGGCCATAAAAGGTTCGCCGCCATGCCATATGAAATGGGCGGGGCCGCCGTTCTGAGCCTTGATATACGACCGGATAAAATTCTCGAGAGTGGAGTCGTCCATTGCAATTCCGTTGCCGTGCCTGTCTTTTTCAATATAGTAACAATAGCTGCAGCGCATATTGCAAAGCGGGCCAACGGCTTTTGTCATAAGGAAGACAGGGCGGGCATCAGGTTCTGGCATGCTGTGTTTCATGAGATCAGTCTTTTTTCACGAGGTCAGAAGGCGAATAGCCGAAGAACTTTTTAAAGCTTGTAGCAAAGTACGATGGCGTGCTGTAGCCGACCATCGCGCTTACTTCCGAAACCGTGTACCTTGCAGAGCGGAGCAGTTCGAGCGCCTTGTTCATTCTTACACGACGAATGAACTCGTTGGTGGAATCACCGGTGAGCGCTTTCATTTTCAGGTGCAGGTTCGAACGGCTCATAAACATTTCGCGGGCAAAAGCATCGGTGGAGAACTGAGAGTCGTCGAGGTGCTTGTCCATAACGTTTATAGCCTTGTTGAGGAACTCCTCGTCGAGAGGATTCATGGCCACTTTGGCCGGTTCGATTTCGGTGCTGTTGGAATAAAGGTCGATCAGTCGCGAACGGGTGCGGAGCTGGTTTCGGATTTTAGCCTTGAGCAATTCGAGCGAGAACGGTTTTGGAATGTAGTCGTCGGCTCCTACATCCATTCCGTCCATCTGGTCGGTGATGTCCGATTTGGCCGAGAGCATGATAACCGGAATGTGAGATGTGCGCAGATTTCTTTTCACCGCCCTGCACAGCTGTACGCCATCGACATCGGGCATCATCACATCGGTGAGTATGAGGTCGATTTTTTCCGTGGTAAGCTGTTCGATTGCTTTTGCGCCGTTGACTGCGAGAATCACATTGTAGCTGTGTTTCAGAGAATCTCCGATGTATTTGAGAATTTCCGAGTTGTCGTCCACCACCATTACGGTGGGTCGCGAGCTGTTGTCATCGGTGCTGTCGTTGATCGGACCGGACTCTACTTCGGACGAAGAATCAGGAATGCGTATGAACGGGCGTACATCGCAATGTGTTCCGGCGGAGTCCGCTGTGTTTTCCGACGCGAGTTCATCGTTGGAATACGCCGATGAAGTGGCGGGGAGCGACACAATGAATTCCGAGCCTTCGCCCAGGCGGCTTGAAACCGATATGTTGCCGTGATGAAGCTCGACAAGACGTTTCACCAGCGACAGTCCGATTCCGTTTCCGCTGCCGGCATCGTTGATTTGGTAGAAACGGGTGAAAATTTTTTCGAGTTTGTCGGCGGGGATACCGCATCCGCTGTCTTTTACGGCCATATGCAGAACAGAACCGTCGAACGAAAGCAGCAGAGAAATTGATTGCCCGTCGGGAGTGTATTTGAACGCGTTTGATATAAGGTTGTTCAGAATCAGCTCGATATAGTCGCGGTCGAGTGCAAGGGCGCTGTCTTCGACCGTGGAGTCGAAAGTGTAGCGGATGTTTTTGTGCCGGGCCATGGAGTCGTACGATGCGAATATACGGCGGGCAAGTATATTGATGTCGGTGTCGTGCACTTTCAGTCGGAACATGCCCATCTCGGCCCTGCGGTAGTCGAGCAGCTGGTTTACGATATGAAGAATCCGCAGGGTGTTGTTTTTTACGGTATTGAGCTTCTCGGTGGTCACTGCATCGTTCTTTCGGGCAAGCAGCTCGTCGACGGGCAGCATCATGAGAGTGAGCGGAGTGCGCAGTTCGTGCGACAGATTTATGAAAAACCGGATTTTCATTTCCTCGGTTTTCTGCTGGCGTTCGAAATCGGCTTTCTGCATATCCATTTTTGCCGCCAGCATCTTGCGGTGCCAGATTATTCGCAGAACGAAGCCGAGGGCGCCAAGCAGAAGAACTGTCCATAGCAGAATGGCCCACCACGACAGATACCATACCGGAAGAATCCTTATTCCTATCGAGGCGGAGTGTTCGCTCATCAGACCATCGCAGTTGGCTGCTTTGAGCATGAAGCGATACGAACCCGGCGGCAGATTGGAATATGTCACTGACCTTGAGCCGGCGGCGAGGGGAATCCACTGTCGGTCGAGTCCGTCGAGCATGTAGTAGAAGGTGTTTTCGCCGGCCGAGGGGAAGTTGCATACCGAAAACTCTATGGTGAACGAAGTCTGGTCGGAGTTGAAGGTGAGTCGGTCGGTGGTACCGATGCTTCTTTCGAGCAGCCCTGTATCATCGCCGGGGGTTACTTCTTTGTTGAAGAGCCGCAGGCCTGTTATGCGTGGCGTGGGGGAATACGGATTGGTTTCCAGTACCGACGGATTGAATATGCGGATTCCGTCGATGCCACCGAACATCATTTTTCCGGAAGAAGTGTTTAGCACGCTTTTTACCGAGAACCGACTGTTGCCGAAGCTGTCGCGAGAGGAAAAATTATCGATATGTCCGTTGTCGCCGTTTATCCTTGCGATACCATGGTTTGTACTTACCCAGATTTTTCCGGCTGCGTCTTCCGAAACGGCATTTATTATGTGGCTTGGCAGACCGTCGTTGCCTGTGAAATGCCACATTTCTTTTCCTGAAGCCGAAAAAGCGCGAAGTCCGTTGTCGGTGGCGAGCCATATGCGCCGTTCTGTATCCTGGAACACATCTTCTATCCCTACCATGCTGTCGGAAATACTGTCGGGAAAGAAGCGTACTTGTTTCAGCTGCCCGTTTTGTTCGGTGAATACCGCCGCGCCGTCCTCTCCGAACACCCACAGGCGCTTCTCGGCATCGCGGTAAAGTCCGGTCGACCTCAGCAGCTGCCGTTTGCCGCAGAAGATTTCTACCGGGTCCGACACCGTTTCAGTGCGTTGGTCGTAAATAAACAGACAGTTGAAGGCGTTGAGCCACAGACGACCGTCGAGAGTGGGTTCAATTGCGAAAACATTGCGCGACGGTATATTGGCCGAGTGCATTTTTCCGCTGTTGATGTCGAGTACTGTCATGGCCCCGATATGAGTGCCTATGTATGCCTTGCCTGCGGCTTCATCGATATGTATGGCTTTAACATCGTTCGACCCCAGACCGTCGGCAGAGGTGAAATATTGGAACGATTTGTCGGCTGGGTCGAATATATTCACGCCACCGTTGTTGGTGCCAATCCATATGCGTTGACGGTTGTCTTCTGCCATCACCGACACGATATTGTCGTTCAGCGATTTGCCCGGCGTGTTGCCTTTGCGCAGCGTTGAAATCTGGTTGTTGAGCGGATTGTAATAGTTCAGACCGCCGAAAAATGTGCCAAGCCATATTCCTCCTTGTCGGTCGGGGCATATGGTCCTCACCGATGAATGTGATATGCCGTCATCGCCTACCGGTACTTTGTGAATGTGTTCTTTGTCGGAACTGATTATGTACAGGCCGTCGAAAGTGCCTGCCCACAGGTTTCTGCCGTTGTCGAAGGCAAGCGCCCTGACGTGGCTTCCGGAAGGCAGGGCGCCATGGCGGGTCAGAGAGCCGGTTTCCGGCGAGTATATGTAGATGCCTTGGCCTTCGGTTCCAACCAGCAGGTTGCGACCGTCGGCAAGTAGGACGTTTACATCGGTGTTCGGCGGGAGGGGCAGATACCCGGCAAGACCGTCGGCCGTGATGCGTGCGACGCCCAGGCTGCCAAGTCCGGCGTATAGAATGTCGCCGAGCCGCACCAGGGCGTTGACCGGTTCGGTCAGTTCAGGGATTATGTGCCGGAACGCGCCGTTCTGCGGATTGAAAAGATACACACCTTTTCCTGTGCCGATAACAATGGTGGTGTCGCTTGTGGCCGCAAAGGTGCGTATGGCGTTGTTGCGGTCGGGCATTTCGAAGGAATCGAAATTATCATAGTCCGCGTTGTAGCGGTACATGATGGTGGCCCCCGATGCATAAATCCGGCCACCTTCGGCGGCTACATGCTTTATTCCTGGCCGTACGTGTTTCCGTCCGGACGAAGGATGATAGTTTTTGAAGGAGTAGCTGTCGAAACGGCTGATTCCGTCGGGAGTCGCAATCCAGAGCATACCTTCGTTGTCGCATGCCATGCTGTTGACTGTGGCGTGAGGCAGACCCTGCGGAATGCCGATTTTCTTGAACGACATGTGCGGAGCGTATGCGCTGGCTGTGATAACACTCAATAACGAGACAAAAAATATGGTCAGGGATTTCATGGCTTATAACGCATATCTGATGAATGTGTGATGCAAAGGTAACTAAAAAAAACGGATTATAGAATATTTATACACAAGCCGTTGCATAGGGTTTGAACAAAATCGAAACATTATTGCACAAAAGCGCAAACTGCACCCCTGCATTCATACACCTTGGAAACAGACTTTGCCTGATACGTGCTAAATTTGCAGTGTCAATCTCCTTTGTATGTGGCATAAATTCCAAAGTTTATTATGAGAAAAAGGCTGATACCTGTATTATTGCTGATTGCATCGGCAAGCACCGCGTTCGCTTCCAGGCCGAATATCATTTATATAATGACGGACCAGCAGAGCGCCAATGCCATGAGTTGTGCCGGAAACGGAAATCTTGCGACTCCGAACATCGACCGGCTGGCAAACCATGGCGTGAGATTCACTAATGCATATTGCGCCATGCCGTTGAGCGGCCCGTCGCGTTCGGCCATGTTCACCGGCTACACACCTTCAACGACCGGCATGCAGGAAAACGAAACTCCGCTGCCTGATTCGTTAAGAATCCGTACGCTCGGAAATCTTATGAAACAGGCCGGATATGAAAACGGCTATAGCGGCAAATGGCATGTGAATACCAATTCACTTCCGGCTGACACAGCTTTCGGATTCCGGAATCTTCACGGGCACAATGATGCCGGACTGGCCGAAGCCGCTATAGAATTTATGCGGGAAGACCATGGCGGGCGGCCTATGTTCCTTGTCGCATCGTTCGATAATCCGCATAATATATGCGAATGGGCCAGAGGGCAGAAACTTCCCTTTGCCGAAATTGGCGATGCTCCGGTCGAGAAATGTCCGAATCTGCCGCCGAACTTCAGCCTTTCGCCATATGAGGCCGACATACTCCGCTGGGAACGGGAGCGCAGCTACAGGCTGTATCCTACCAAGGCCTATACGGCCGACGACTGGCGAAGATACCGAAACGCATATTTCCGCCTGGTGGAACACATCGACAATGAGATTGGAAAGATAGTCGATGAAATCGACCGTCAGAACCTGTGGGAAATCACTGTGGTGATTTTTACTTCCGACCATGGCGACGGACAGGGTGCCCACCAGTGGAATCAGAAGACCGCTCTGTGGGATGAAGTGATAAACGTGCCTATGATAATATGTCTTCCCGACAACAAAAATGCCGGAACGGAAAGCGGGGCGCTTGTAAATAACGGCATAGACCTGATGCCGACGGTACTCGATTTCGCCGGAGCCGCCGCTCCGTCATGGTGCAAGGGCGAGAGTCTTCGTCCATATGCCGAGGATGCGGCAGTGCCGGGCCGCGACCATATTGTGGTTGAAACCAATTTCGCCCAGACAGGAGGCACCAGAGGCTGGGCAGTGCGCACTCCGCGCTTCAAATATGTGCTGTACGAGGCTGGCAAAAACCGCGAAATGCTTTTCGATATGGAAAACGACCGCCTGGAACAGACCAATCTTGCAATAGAGGCCCGATACAGCGAGGAAATAAAACGGCACCGCAGCATGCTGCGGAAGTGGATGGAGAACAATCTTGCCGGAGAACTCTATCCGTCGACACGCTTCATACCTGTAGATTGAGAACATCATGAACAAATATATATTGTCAGTAATACCGGCTGTGGCGGCGATGCTTATGTGTGGCTGCGGAAACGGCCATAGCATTACAGTGAGCAACCCGTCGGACATGGAACGAAACGCCGAAATCGTGGAAGTTGAGGCTCGCACGCTCGATTCGCTGATGACAGGAAAGCCGTTCCGGATTGTTGGCCCGGACGGCGGCGAAGTGCCATATCAGCGTACATACGACGGCAAAGTTATATTCCAGGCCACGGTGGCGCCCATGTCGAGCACAGTTTATTCGTTGGCCGAGGGAACGCCGGCGCAGGCCGACACCTTGTCGTGCGGAGCATTCTATCCCCGCCGCAAAGACGACCTTACATGGGAAAACGACCATTGCGCCTACAGGGCATATGGTCCGGCTCTGGAGCAGAGTGGCGAAAAGGCTTATGGTTACGACATATGGACCAAGTCGGTGCCCGCTCCGGTGGTGGCGCGTCGCTATGAGGATGCTTTCGCCGGAATAAGGAATCTGCACCGTGACTATGGCGACGGTATGGATGTATATACCGTAGGACCCACTCTCGGAGCCGGAACCATGGCGCTTCTCGACTCCGTCGGAGATATAGTGTATCCGGCTTGTTTCAGAAATTACGAGATACTCGACAACGGTCCGCTGCGATTTACAGTAAGGCTCGAATACGGGTCGACGGCCGGACCGGATGTGTCGGAAGTAAGAGTCATAAGTCTGGACGCCGGAGAGTTCCTTAACCGCACCAGGGTGTGTTATGGCGGTCTGGCAAGCGGCAGCAGGTATGCGGCCGGCATAGTTCTGCACAGGCAGAACCCCGACGGTTATGCGCTCTTGCCCGGTGAAGGCATTATGGCATATGCCGACCTCACCGATAACGAGACAGTCGGGAACGGAATAATCTACATCGGAGCCGTGGTTCCGCAGGCCGACACAATGGGGGTGTCGATGCTGGCCGAACCGGAGGGTGATGCCTTGGGTCATATGCTCGCAAAGGGCAGCTGTGAACCGGACGCGGACATCACATATTACTGGGGGGCAGGCTGGTCGAAGGGCTCCATGCCCGACTGGCAGACGTGGAAAGACTATCTTGTGGGATTCCGCTCGCGGCTCGACAAGCCTCTGGCCGCACAGATACGCTGACAGGTTATGACACAGCTTCCTCTTTGCACAGCCAGCTGCTGAGAACCGACGCTATCCGCGAAGGCGTTATCTGCTGAAAACTGTCGGTAAGGGCAGAATCGGGATTGTAATGCGACTCGATTATAAGTCCGTCGTAGCCCCTAAGGTATGCTTCGGTGGAAATTGGCAATATTTTATCGCGGCATCCGCCCATATGTGATGGGTCGCAAAGCATGGGAATACCGGGTATCGACTCGCGGAACCGACTCACGTAGTCCCACAGCGGAGCGTTACGGTATCCGTTCTTTTCAGTAGTCTTGAATCCACGGTGTATGGCGGCAAGCCGTCTTATGCCGCAATTGTAGAGACGTTCAATGGCGCCTTCCCACAGCTCGATGTCGACACATGGCGGATTCTTGACCATAACCGGAATGTCGCAACCCCGAAGACAGTCGGCTATCTCCTGTACGGCAAAAGGCGATGCCGTGGTACGGGCGCCTATCCACAGGATATCGATTCCGGCCTTTAGGGCAAGCTCGGCATGTGCCGCGCATCCGATTTCCGTGGCGGTGAGCATTCCGGTTTCCTGTTTTACTGTGTTCAGCCATTCCAGAGCCCGTGTGCCATACCCTTCGAATCCTCCGGGACGGGTTCTGGGTTTCCATGCTCCGGCCCGGAAAATACCGATTCCGGCCGCTTTGAGCTGTCTGGCCGTGAGCAACATCTGTTCGGGACTTTCCGCAGAGCAGGGGCCTGCGATGAATATGCTGCGGTTGGCTGTATTTTTGAGGGTTATAGGCAGAAAATCAGTTGTCATATAGAGTGGTTCTATTTGTAGGCATGAAGCGAAGGCAGAAAATTCACGCCATAATATGTCATTATAATGGAGGAAAATATCATGATTATGTACAGGTGATATGCCACAGGCGTGCAGCGGAGGCGCAGGCTGCGGTGTACCGGTATGGAATAGAGCATCAGAGTGGTCAGCGCCCAGGTTTCCTTCGGGTCCCACGACCAGTATCTGCCCCATGAAACGTTGGCCCACATCGCTCCGGCTATTATGCCGAGACCAAGCAGATAAATGCCGGGATAAAGAATCGAAACCGACAGGTCGGCGAGGTGCTTCCGGCGTTTCTTCAGGAACAAGGCTGTGACCGAAATCGGGAACGTCACGCCCAGAACCGCATACGAAGCCATAATCAGCGACACATGTATGGCGAGCCATGGCGATGCAAGAACAGGCATCACCGGAGTCATTACGGGGTCTTTTTGTCCGAGCCACGACACCAGAAACAGAAACGAGGCGCACAGTGTTGCGATTCCGGCAAGCAAGGCGTTGTTTTTTCGACAGCTGATGCAGGCGGCTGTTATCAGTGTGACAATGCCGGTGAATTCCATCATGCCGTAGGTGGTTGAAAACGAATGCTGGCCCGAAAAACAGAGTTTCCATACAAATGATGCGCAGGCGAGTAATGCTATTACAAAGATCACCGGCCATAATTTTGTGCCGGGGTGGAATATCAGGCATGCAAACAGGAAGAATGCTGCAAGAATCGACAGTATAAAGATTATGCGCGTGGGTGCTGTTCGGTTATAAAGTGTTTCAAGCCGTATCGATGCGGCAGTACGCAGTCCGGGATAATCGGCCGGCAGGGGAGTGAACAGTTCGCCTGTCCATAAGTCGATAAGCAGGGCTATTTTTTCATCGAGTTTTATGATGTCGCTGTCAAGCGGTCCGGTACCGCCCTGATAGATTGTTCCGGGCAGATATGTTCCGTCGGCGTTGTACAGACTGCTCACCGACACATAGCCGTCTTTGCCGGAAAGCTTTTCCAGAAGTGCGGGGTTCTTCACTTTTATGAACGGAACCCTGCTCCAGTCTTCTTTATAGCTGATCAGCGATGCGATGAATTCCTCAGGCGACAGTCCGCCCACATCCTGCCGTCCGGTAAGTTTGTAGGTGAGCCGGGTCGCCACGGTGCCGAAGGGTACAACCTCACCGTTATACAGCACCTGGCGGCAGGCAAGAGAGTCGGCGGCCGGTCGGCTTACCGCCGGCACCGCGTGCATTTCGGGTATGCAGGCAGCTGCGGCCGATACGGCCAGAGCCAACATCATGGTCCGGTTATGACGGCGCATCTTCTTCAGCAGCAGCCATCCTCCGGCAAATGCGAAAAGAAAGAATCCCGAGTAGACTACCGCTATGCCAAGCGGGTCGTGTCGTACGGTCAGAACCGAGCCTCCGTTGTCGTCGAACGAGGTCTGGTAAAAACGGTAGTCGGCGAGTCGCCCGATGTGATTCATGGAAATGCGCATAGTATCGCCTGATGCCATTGCGATTTCCGAGCGGAAATCTTTCGGAACGGTCATGCCCGGATAGTGCTCGATGTCAAATGATGTGAGGGTGATGGCCGTCGGGAGGGGGCGATGTACTCCGCATTCGTCGACAAATGAGCCGATCGGCTCCATCGGCTTCATATGTATGGTTCCGCCATACGACAGACCGGCGGTAAGAAAGCCGCCGGCTATAATCAGCACAAACGACAGATGCAGAATAAACGCAGACGGATTTTTCCACATGCGTTTCCTGAAAATCGACAGTACAATCGCTGCTGCGACAACGGCCCAGACGCATATCCATGCCGCCGAGGAATATATCCCCGAAGGCATGAACGATGTACATCCGACAAACAGGGCGAAGCCTGCCGCCACAATCGGCAGACTAAAACGGGGCATATTCATTGTTGTCGATATGCCTTATTGCAAAACATTCAGTTTCGATAAGCCAGCCGGGGCGGCATACCGGGGCCAGAACCACCGTTTGTGGTATGTCGGGGAAGCGTTCGCCGAGGATGCGCGATACGATGCCGTGGTCGGCAGTGTCGCGAAGATATACAATCATGTGCGCCACATCGTTCCATGAGCATCCGCCTTCCTTCAGCAGCACGGCTATGTTTTCGAACATGCGGTCGGTCTGGGCCACGATGTCGCCGGGAGCTACGATATTGCCTTTGTTGTCGATACTCGCGGTTCCTGAAATATATACATGCCTCCGGTCGCCATAGTCGACGGCAGTTCCCCGCTCGAAGGCGACTCCGTATTCGCTGGTGGGATTGAGATGTGTGTTGCCGTACAGGAATCTTACCTGAGATTCTTTCAGCGCTGTATCGGCGAAGGCGTTGAACGCCACAAGACGCGTGGGGTCGGCGCACTGTCCGGCTATTCCGGTCGAGGCAATGAAGTGTGTGTCGGCGGTAAGACCATGCCGTGCGAAGACTTCGTTTCTGCCCGACACTACTCCGGCATAGTTGTTGTCGACATCGCGTACATAAAACCAGGTGCGCACACAATGATCCTTTAGGCTGCCGCCTGAGGCAGAAAGAATATCTCCGAGTTGTTCGAGGTAGCCTTCGGTCATGGTTTTTGAATCGGCGGCAGGAACGGACCCGTTGTCGCCCATCCAGATTCGTCCGGAGTTGTCGCGCCATGCGCCGTTGCCGATGGACACGAACGAAGCATTTTGCTGATATATGACCAGACATGCGGCTTTGGACCCGTTGAGCGGAGCTTGCTGAATAACAGACACGGCACAGTGGTCGTGCTCCGGCAGAAGGCCGGACTGGTTGGTGGCATCGCTGAGCAGATAGCGTTTGAATACAGCGTTCATGCCGAGCCGCTGCGACAGTTCCTTTTCGGCAAGTATCATATCGCCAATCTGTTGTCTTGCATCATGTCCTGCCTGACACGTAATCATTGCATGGACCTCGTTGCGGTTTATATCGAAATGAGCCAGCCGCACATCGGCTCCGTGTAGTTTTATTTGGGAATATCTCATAGTTCAGTGTTTCAGTCGGCATTGGCGCCCCCGTCAATCCAGTTTCGTATCAAATCGAGTTTTTCCTGCCGGATAATCTCAACCGAGTGGTCGTAGCTCCATGAAGCCGAGGCGTTGCCTCCGAGAATGAGGAAGATAATGCTCGATGAACTGTCGCCGGGCCGTACTCTGTCGAATTCGGGAGCTTTCACCGACGGAACAGAAATCATGTCTCCGAAACTGTGGCCTTCGGTGAGATTCAGACCTGCCGCCACAAAGTTGGAGCCTCCATGGCACTGGATGCAGGTGGTGTTGAATATCTCGCGCTGTATGGCGCCGGCCATGGAAAGGTCGGCCTGGTTGAAATCTAATCTCAGAGTGTCGCTTCCGGCGGTATAGTTCCCGGAGGCGAATGTAGCGGCGCGGCGGCGCAGGCGGTCGATGGCGCAAAGTTCCACGGTAGACACCTCGGGCGGAATGCCGGTGAGCACGATATCGCATCGGCCGTCGGATACCGATGTTTCGATGTTCTTGCTTATCAGGGCGAACTCGTTGCCGTTCTCAAATCCGGCCACGGCAAGGGTGTACTGTCCGGGCCAGGTTTCCAGACCGCTTACTGTGGCCGTGATATGTGCGCAGCCGCCTTCCTGTACTATTATGGCGTCTTCGTCGTATAGCCGGCCTTCGTCGCAGGATGCCAGAGCCAGTACCGACAATATTGCTATGATGGGAAATCTGTTGCGCGACATTTCAGAATGTGTATTGGGCCATTACCGTTACCGAACTTGTGGCAAGTCCGAGATTATCCTCATCGCGGTCCATCTGCCTGGCGTGTCCGGTGCGTCCGGTGTACTGATACATAGCCTGCAGCTTCAGATTTATGCTGTCGAAGAAGTAATTGGCTCCGATTGCCGGCATATTAAGGAAGCCGCCTTTTTTAGTGGAGTTGCGTTCAAAGAAGTCGTATCTCAGGGCGCCCTGCAGTTTGGGCGTGATGAAATAGCCGGCCTGGGCATAACCGCCGTAGTAGCTGTAGGATGTGTTTATTTTTTGTCGTTTTGTGAATCCGATGTGCATGTAGTAGGCTTCGGCTCCGAAGTACCAGCGGTTTTTTATCCACGACCATTCGAGTCCGAGACGCAGGTCGTTGGTGCTTTCGTTTTCGCTTTCAACGTTCATCGAGGCGGAAACGCCGATAAGCATCTTGTTGCTGTGGAGTCTGCGCGGGTCGCCCTGCGAGGCGGGCATTATGCCGAATGGCTGGTATGTGAGGCGTGCGGCATACAGCAGCGACGGAATGTGCCAGTCGTCGCTCAGAGTCTTGCCGGCCACATTCACACCCGCTCCGGTGCCGTTGAAGATTCCGGCCTGGTATCCGAACTTGCCTTTGACCATGCCGTGGACTTCGACTCCGAGGTCGAATCCGGTTCCGATGTGGGGTGTGACGGCATTGAGCGAGTAGGGGAGAATAACCGGTGATGTAAGCGATGTTGGCAGAACCGGAAACAGGGTTTCGCCGAGAGTGGTGAGATAAGCGTGGGAGAAAGGTGTTTTGAACTTTCCGATTCTCACCCCGACCTCGTCTTTGGGACGTATGTCGGCCCAGGCCTGTTGCAGAATTCCGCCGCCCGATGCCGCCGCGTTGATCGACAGGTTGAAGATGACGATATTGAACGCTTTTCCGGTGAAACCGAGCACTGCATATGGAATTGCGAAGCCTGAATTGGCCACGTTGTCCTGATTGTATGCCGGGTCGAGTCCGGCATCGTCGTAGTAATTGTAGTTTCCGCTTGTCTGTACCAGCAGATATGGTTTGAAAAGGAAGTCGCCTTTCTTTGTGGTGAAGGTAAAACCTCGGTGGTCGGCCAGCGATACGACGCCGTTTTCTGTGTCGGCATCGTATTGGGCTGATGCCATGGGTGCGCACAGAAGCACCCATAACAGGAATAATATTTTTTTGTTCATAGCAAATTTTTTTCTGCCTGATTGCAAATCAGAGTGATTGAAGGAATTTCACAAGGGCCTCGCGTTCGTTGCGGGTCATTTTCGCGAACACGTTTCTGGAGGCTTCGCCTTCGCCGCCATGCCACATTATGGCCTCTGTGAAGTTGCGGGCCCGTCCGTCGTGCAGGAAGTATGTGTGGCCGTTTACTTTTTCCTGCAGGCCGATACCCCACAGCGGCGTGGTGCGCCATTCATTTCCGCGTGCAAGGCCGGAGACATAATTGTCGTTAAGGCCCACACCCATTATTTCAGAACCCATGTCGTGGAGCAGGAAGTCGCTGTAGGGGTGGATTGTCTGATTCCCGAGCCAGGGCAATTGTGTGCCGGCAAGCAGGGTGGAGCCACGAGGACGAGTGTGCAGCGTGGTAACGTGGCACAGATGGCATCCGGCCTTATAGAACATTGCCTCGCCTTTCTTTACCTCCGGGTCGTTGACATTGCGCCGGGCCGGAACTCCGAGCGACTGCATATACAGGTCGACGTTCTCCATGTCTTCGGTCGACACGTCAAGCTGGTCGTAGAGGAGTCCCATCATGGAGCCTTGGTTGATCTGAATCTGGCCCTCGCATATTTCCTCGGGATACCGGCTGTTGGTAACGCCCATGTCGCTTGAGAATCCGAGCTCTACCGTAAGGTCGGCGTGCTGGGCTTTGTTGCCGGATATTCCGAGACAGGTTACTCCGCGCTCGGAAATATAGTTGCACCTGCCGCTGATGCCCCATTCGGGATAGTTGCTTTTGGCCGCAAGCTGCTCTATCTCTTTTGGATCGAGCGACATCAGCTGCCCCATGCCCACATGACGCAGAGGAACTCTTACCGTACAGAACAGATCTTCGGGAGCGATTTCATCGGCATACCAGTCGGTGATGGTATAGGTCGGACACGCAAGTTCGTAGGGTTCGCCGTCGGGAAAGGAAAACTGCTGATATTTCCAGTCGACTTTCAGCTTGCCCTCGGGTTTTACGCCGTATATGGCCTGATCGTGCAGCACACGGCCGTATTCGCGGAAGAAGGCTCCGTTTTTCCTGGTGATGTATATGAGCATCGCCGAAAAACCGTATGAACCGGAACCGTTGTCGTTCCATACTCCGGGACGCGTGCGTCCGGCATTTCTGTGGCAGCTGCCGCAGGAGTATCCGGCATAAACCGGACCGAGTCCGCCTCCGTGGTTGTTTGTCGATGTGCGCACGTCGTCGTAGAGTCTGTCGCCTCTTACAAAGCGGGTAAGATATTCGCCCGACACCCATGGCGCCTCGCTGTCGTAGGCTACTGATGAATTCAGGAATACGGTTGAAGTCCCTGCCGATAGTTCATAACCGGCAGGAACTTCTATATCAAGAACATCGAGTCCGTCGCTGTCGCAGGAAGAAAGGCTCAGCGCCAATCCTGCCATACAGCCGCACAGGAACTGTATTCTGCTATGCATAGGCTGGATGTTATTCTATTTCACTTTACGGGGTTGACCGTCTTTGAACAGCAGGAATTCCAGTGTGTGGAAACCTCTCACCGACTGAACGGCTTCGATTGTGTCGTCGTCATCGCTGTCGCTCCAGTCAAGGTTGTCGTAGTTTCCTGAATTCAGAATCTGCACTATATTGTCCTGGTCAAGCGGCCAGCTGTCCATATTGGGGTCGAGACCGAGTGCGTCAACCGGACCGAACAGGAAGGCTTCGCTCTTTTCCCAGGGTTCGCGGGCCTCGAGCCAGGCGTTGCAGGCAGTGGCGAATTTTTCATTGGATGGAGCGCTCTTGAAATCGGCCACGGCCTGGTAAAGGGCGGCGTTTTTGTCTTTAAGGCTCTTGTAGGTGGGAACAACCACGGCATCGACATAATTGTCGATAATATCCTGCAGCCGGGCATCGTTCTCAAGTGCGTTTACAGCCACTTTGAGGTCGTTCGACAGAAGTTCTTCCAGATTGGCGCAGGCGGTCATTGCGGCGCGGGTTTCCGAACTGTTGATATTGTTGCGGAAAGGCTGCGGAATTGCGAGAATGCTGTTCGAGGCGTTCTCGATTGCCGCTTTCATGCGGCTGTCGAGTGAGCTGTTCACCGATGCGATGAGCGCCGACAGCGATTTGGAACTGATGCTTCCGTCGAGGGAGCCGAAATATGAATTGCGTATAGAGAGGATGTTGTTGGAATAGTCCTCGCGGGAGTGCCAGCTGTACCACGACTCCACTGCATACAATGCGCTGCGGGTATCACCCGAGATGTAGAGCTGGTATGGATCGCCTATTTTCGCTGTGCCCACTTCGTTGGCAATGTCGGCGCAACCCTCTATAATCTGTTCGATACAGCTCAGCGAACTTGAGTAGTCGCTGCCGTTGTGCTTTTTGAAACTTGTGGCAAAAGGTTCGCCGCCTTGATACGATACAGTCCACGAATCGTAGAGAGTGTTGGCGTCGGTGCGCAGCAGACCGGCCACCTGCACCATGTAGTTGCCCCAGCTTGCGGCATTTTTCTCGTTATAGTCGAGTGTGGCGCTGTCGTCGACTGTTACAGTGGGTTCGTTGTTGTCGGAACAGCTGTACAGACCTATGGCCGAGGCGCATAACAGCGCCGAAGCTGCAGAAAGAAAAAGTTGTTTCATTGTAGTTGTTATATATTTTCAGATTATTTGCGTATGAACCATCCGATATATGCCACTCCGATTGAAAATTCGTTTTCGGAATTATATAATCCTTTGCCGAACACTTTCGCGGTTCCGACCTGGCGTGTGGTATAGTCGGCCTTTACAACAAGATTCGGCAGCGCGAACCAATTGGCGCCTATCTGCCACTGGCTTACTTCAAGGCGGCGGTCCATTGTGGCCCGGCCTTGTCCGCGGTATTGCGGATTATAGTATTCGTATCGGGCATAGGGATATATTGTCGGGAACCTGCCCTTTATGAGCGAACGCAGGTTCACACCGGCCTCGGCTCCGTAGCTCAGGGCGTTCTTGGCTATCGGAATAAGACGGCTGTAGGGCGATTTGTTCGACAGCAGTCTGTTGGCGTCGCTCAGTGCCGCGGCGTTGCCTATGTAGCCGTAGGTCAGATTGGCACGTGCCGTAATAAAGCGGTTTTTGTATTGGGCATCCCAGGTTCCGATTGCAACGGGTATACGGCCTATCGACGAGTAGGTGTGCTCTTTGTCGGAATTGCTGCCCGCATCCCTGCAATAGTAGAACGAGACTCCGGTGCGCAGTCCCGGCACTCCGGAATAATCGATTCGTGCCACATATGCCGGCGATGTGAAGTTGTCGTGTTCGAAGAATCCCTGCTTGCCTCCGGAAATCCATTCATCGCGGTTGAAGCCGTTGGCGTTAAGGCCGGCCACAACCATCAGCTGATAGTCGAACCGTGTGGCTTTGCGGCCGAATGAGCCGAAAAACTGTATTCCGGTTTCGTGCCATGTCGACGGAAGCAATGATGTTTCGGACTGGGGGCGGACAGTGCCGAAGAAGTTTATCGGCTCGTGGTGAGCGTTTGTAAGTCCGATGGGCACAATCATGTGTCCTGCCCGGATGTTGAACTGAGGAACAATCAGGCGGGTGATATGGAATTGCTCCAGCGCCACTTCGCCTCCTTTTTCGATTTCAGTTTCATATTCGCCGTTTTCGCTGTTTTCAAGCTCCACGGCCGACCCTGTGCCGCCGGACTCGAATTCGATTTCGGCTCCAAGTATCCATTTTGAATTGAACTTGTAGTCGAATGCCAGCACAAAGCGTGGAATCGAGATTGTGTTTCGGTGAGTGCGGGTATTGCCGGATGATGTTCCGGCAAAACGGTTAATGCCGTAATCTTTAAATGATGCCACCATTTCTCCGTAGCCGCCAAAGCGGAACCGGTGGTATCCGCTTGTATCGGCTGCCGCCGCGGCGGATTTCTCTGAGACTGTTGTGGTGGTGCCGGCTTCGGCCGGACTGCCGGCCGACAGGGCTAAGGCAATGGCAAATGTGACGAATGATTTGTAATTCATTATAAGCTGATTATTTCGGCTGCAAAGTTAGCACGGTTTGGCTATGCGGGTCAATACTCAAAAATTGGGTAAAATACGCTGTCGCGGGTATTGACGGCCTTGCCGGAACCGAAAAACACTTATTTTTAGGTATGGTGTGGTTTATTCGGCTTCACTACCTTTGCATGGGATTTTATGGCGGCCCGACAGGGCTTTGGAGAATCCTGTTTCAACTTGTAAAGGGCATGGCAAAGAACAGCAAGATTTTTACACCGGAACTCCGGCTCAGAACCATTATAGAAGAAAATCCGCACTTACTGGGGGTATTGAGCCGTTTCGGCATTTCGTTCGGATTCGGCGACAAGAGTGTGAGGGAAGCATGTGGCGACGACAGGGTGGACATGAATTCCTTTCTGGCGGTATGCAATTTTCTGTGCGACAAAAATTATAGCGCTTATACTATTTCACTGCCTACTCTTATGGCATATTTGAGAAAGGCGCATACGCATTTTCTTGAATTCCTTCTGCCATCGATACGCAGGAAGCTTATCGAGGCCATAAATTGCTCGGATATAAACGATGCCGCCTTTCTGCTGCTAAAGTTCTTTGATGATTATGTGCGGGAGGTCCATAACCATATGCAGCACGAAAACGATGAGGTGTTCAGTTATGTGTCGCATCTGCTGGCCGGAGAGGTGAACGGGAATTTCAGAATTACGGATTATTCGCTCAATCATGGCAGCATGACGGAAAAGCTGAATGAGCTTAAGGATATATTTATCCGTCATTATCACGTGAAGGATAATGAAATTCTCACATCGGCGCTTTCGGATATTATTTATTGCGGCAATGAACTTACCCGGCATTGCCGGATCGAGAATCTGCTGTTTATTCCGGAGGTGGAAAAACTCGAAAAGTCGCTGCAGCTCAAATCGCCGGAGTGCAGTGCTCCGACCGGAGGCGATGGAGCTACGCAGAACCTGGTGGATGTAATGACTGAACGGGAGCGGGAAATTATCTGTTGCGTGGCAAAAGGCATGGCAAACAAGGAGATAGCCGATGAGCTGTGTCTGTCGATTCACACTGTAACCACATATCGCAGGAACATATCGTCGAAACTTCAGATTCATTCTGCTGCCGGACTTACCATATTCGCCATTTTGCATAATCTTATCAACATCAATGATGTGAATCTGCATATCTGAGTAACGTCGGCGCCCTCGCCGACGATGTTTCGCGAGGTCTTCCACGGAGAATAAAAGGAGTGACATATTAGGACTAAAGAACGAGAGAACTGGAGAAATTCTATAGATCTATAGTTCTATAGTCTAAAAAATATGCATGGACTATGGTATTCAAAGTAACGTCGGCGCCCTCGCCGACGATGTTCCAGGCAGTCTTCCATGTAGGACAAAATGAGAGACAGATTAAGACTATAGAACGAGAGAACGAGATAAAATCTATAGTCCTATGGTTCTATGGTCTTAAAAATGTGCATGGACTATGGTATTCAAAGTAACGTCGGCGCCCTCGCCGACGGTGTTCCGGGCAGTCTTCCATGTAGGACAAAATGAGTGACAGATTAAGACTAAAGAACGAGAGAACCAGAGAAAATCTATAGATCTATGGTTCTATGGTCTTAAAAATATGCATTACCCTGGCTATTGGAACTGTGCAAGTCGTCGGCGGGGTCGCCGACGTTACTATAGGTTGCGTACTAAAGAACGAGATAAAATCTATAGATCTATAATACTATAGTCTAAAAAATGTGTATGGGTTAAGGTATTCAAAGTAACGTCGGCGCCCTCGCCGACGGTGTTTCGGGCAGTCTTCCACGGAGAACAAAAGGAGAGACAGATTAAGACTATAGAACGAGAGAACCAGAGAAAATCTATAGTTCTATGGTTCGATAGTCTAAAAAATATGCATGGACTGTGGATTTATTACCTTGGTTCTTAGAGCAGAGCAAGTCGTCGGCGAGGTCGCCGACGTTACTCTAGGTTCCTGACTAAAGAACCAAAGAAAGTCTATAGATCTATGGTTCTATGGTCTTAAAAATGTGCATGGCTGTGTATTTATTACCCTGGTTCTTAGAGCCGTGCAAGTCGTCGGCGAGGACGCCGACGTTACTCTGGGTTGCGGACTAAAGAACCGGAGAAAATCTATGGTCCTATGGTTCTCTGGTCTAAAAAATGTGTATGGGTTAAGGTATTCAAAGTAACGTCGGCGCCCTCGCCGACGGTGTTCCGGGCAGTCTTCCATGTGGGACAAAATGAGAGACAGATTAAGACTATAGAACTAGAGAACCAAAGAAAATCTATAGATCTATAGTTCTATAGTCTAAAAAATATGCATGGACTATGGTATTCAAAGTAACGTCGGCGCCCTCGCCGACGATGTTCCAGGCAGTCTTCCATGTAGGACAAAAGGAGAGACAGATTAAGACTATAGAACGAGAGAAAATCTATAGATCTATGGTTCTATGGTCTTAAAAATGTGCATGGACTATGGTATTCAAAGTAACGTCGGCGCCCTCGCCGACGAAGTTCCAGGCAGTCTTCCATGTAGGACAAAAGGAGTGACAGATTAAGACTAAAGAACGAGAGAACGAGAGAACCAGGGAAAATCTATAGTCCTATGGTTCTCTGGTCTAAAATTATGCATTCCCCTGGCTATTGGAACTGTACAAGTCGTCGGCGGGGTCGCCGACGTTACTCTGGTCGCCGATTTGATATTTGGCTGGCGACTGACGTTTGTCTTGATATACTGCAAAAATATGGTCATAATGCTTGTTGTGGACTGTTGGATTTAAAATATGTCTACTTTTATTTGCATATTAAAGAAAATGTGTTTATATTTGCGGGCGAACGAATAACCGGTCTGCTATGGAACGTAGGACATGTGTAGTGGTATTATATGGCATGCCTCATGGCAGTGCCAGCGGAGCCGGACTGAACAAGCGCAAATACAGCGGCAAGGAACTGATAACATTTTCCGGTTACGATGCCATGGACTATCATGCCCGCTGGCGGCCGACCGCACTTCAAATAGAAAACCTTATATTATTTTTATGATTTGTGCAAGCCTAAACTGATAAAATAGGTTGATAAACTCGATTATTTCTGATTACGGCGAA
>JAIDBM010000330.1 GCA_029056365.1 Muribaculaceae bacterium
TCGCCTGCCATAATGAGCTGGCAGATAGCCAATGAGCCGCGTGCCTTTTCGGAAGCAGGCAAGAAACCCTTTGCCGAATGGCTTAAGGCGAGTGCGGCCGAGATAAAACGTATCGACCCGAATCACCTTGTATCCACTGGCAGCGAAGGCTCGTGGGGCTGCGAGAACGATCTTCAGCTCTGGGCCGACATACATTCCGATGGCAATATCGACTACGGAACAATACACATATGGCCTTATAACTGGGGATGGGCACGCAGGGAGAGTCTTGAGGAAGACCTGCCGCAGGCCTGCGCCAACACAAAGGAATACATAGGCGGACACTATGCGCACAGCGCCTCCATGGGCAAGCCGCTGGTGCTGGAAGAGTTCGGATTTCCGCGCAACGGCATGGCCATAGCTCCCGGCACACCGGTAAGCGCACGCGACAGATACTACGAATATGTGTTCTCGATCATACGCGACAGCGGCATGATCAACGGTGCCAATTTCTGGGGGTGGGGCGGCGATGCACGGCCGGTTCACCGCAGCTGGCAGCCGGGCGACGACTACACAGGCGACCCGGCGCAGGAAGACCAGGGCCTTAACTCGGTGTTCTCGTCCGACCAAAGCACAAAGAACATGATCCGGCGTCTGAACGCTGAAATTAAAAACAGAACTGCACAATAAAACAGCAAAACACACATTATTATATACACGGACAATTTACGAGGGATGTTATCGGATACCGGCAAAACGCTATCCGATGGCATCCCTTGTTTAACAGACAGACAAATCAGCGCGTTGCCGTACGATAGACGGCAATCCGGCCCGAAAAAAAATGTAAAATCAAAAGAAGTAAAGTCAATGTTAAGAAAGTGTCGGAAGTTGCGCCGTCTATAGTGTAATTTTGCAAAGAAAATACGGATATTCTATCCGGCCATGAAGGCATAATAACCTTACATTAGTGGAAATAACCATAAAGTCTAAATAAAAAACAACTGAAAAGGAAACAGATAAACCTTAAATAATTATTTTCAAATGAACAGTAAGCTATGTAATCTTCGCGGATATCTTGTCGCACTGTTTCTGAGTATTTCTCTCGGAATGCTTGCGCAGATTGAAGTGACCGGCACGGTGCTTGAAACCACGGGAGACCCTGTGATAGGTGCCGTAGTGAAAGAGAAGGGCAACGAAGCAGCGGCCACAACCACTGATTTCGACGGCCACTTCACTCTTAAAGTGAAGTCAGACAAGGCCACTCTGATTGTGTCCTGTGTAGGAATGCAGACCAAGGAAGTGGCTCTGAACGGACGTAAAGACGTCGAGGTGGTAATGGGTGAGGATTCCCAGGTGCTTGACGAATTTGTTGTGGTGGGTTATGGTACATCACGCAAGGTGGATATTACCGGTTCGGTGGCCTCGGTAAACGAAGAGACTCTCCGCCAGGGTGTTGCCGCCAACGCCGACCAGATGCTCAGCGGTAAGATTCCCGGTGTGCAGGTAACAGCCAACTCCGGTGCCCCCGGTGCTGCCACTTCTATCCGTATCCGTGGTGCAAGCTCCATCAACTCGTCGAACGAACCTCTTTACATTATCGACGGTGTGCAGATGTCGGGTGCCGCAGGTACTATCGGCGGTTTCGACTGGACTGGCGACGGCTCTGCCGGACAGACCAAGTCGTCGAACCCCCTGGCAGGTATCTCGCCTAACGACATCGTGAGCATCGACGTGCTCAAGGACGCCTCGGCCACCGCTATATATGGTGCTGCCGGCGCCAACGGTGTAATCATCATCACCACCCGCCGTGGTGAGGCCGGCCGTACCAGCGTTACCTTCGACGGCTATGTGGCCTGGCAGCAGACTGCAAAACGTCTGAAAATGCTCGACCTCCCCGGTTTCGCAAAATATCAGAACGACCTCTATGCCGAAGGCGCAAGCTATCAGC
The DNA here is from genome assembly GCA_029056365.1 of Muribaculaceae bacterium. Lineage (GTDB taxonomy): Bacteria > Bacteroidota > Bacteroidia > Bacteroidales > Muribaculaceae > CAG-873. The sequence goes on from JAIDBM010000330.1 coordinate 1,928, forward strand.
AGAACACCACCTACCTCGATCCCGACCTTCTCGGCCCCGGCACCGACTGGCAGGACGCAGTGTTCCGCACCGCATTCATGCAGAACTACCAGCTGCAGGTATCAGGCGGTAACGACAAAATCACTTTCGCCGCATCCGGCGGTTGGATGGGTCAGGACGGTATCATAATCGGTTCGGACTTCAACCGTTTCAACAGCCGTTTCAGCGTCGACAGCCACTTTACCAACTGGCTGAAAATCGGCGGTCAGCTCGCCTACACACGCACCAACGAAACCATCACCCTCAACGATGGCTCCAACGGTATCATCATGCAGGCCATGACCATGCAGCCCGATGTGCCCGTGTATGACTTCAACGGCAACTTCGCATCGCCCTCGAGCGTAAACGGCTCTTCGAGCTGGAACCCCGTTGCCCTCGCTCTGCAGCGTAACAACACCCTCCTGCGCCAGAACATCACCGGCAACTTCTATATCAATGTCGACTTCCTGAAGAAGTTCACCTTCCGCGCCGAATACGGCTATATCGGTTCGACCGCGCTCAACAAGTCGTACCTGCCCAAGATTTACGAAGGTGTGAAATCGCCTATCGAAATCAACAAAATCTATCAGCGTCAGGAAGACAACTACTTCTGGGTGCAGAAAGACTATGTGACCTATACCGACCGCTTCGCCGACAAGCACGACCTCACCGCCATGGTAGGTTTCGAGGCTTCGGCATCGAACTGGGAAGGCTGGTGGCTCACAAAACAGAACCTGTCGTTCGACAACATTCATGTAATAGGCACCGACGGTGAGTTTGTGGCCAACGACGGCTGGAAAGACAAGGTGACTACCGTCAGCTACTTCGCCCGTGTGAACTATGGCTTCGACAACCGTTACCTGCTCACCGCCACAATGCGTGCCGACGGTAGCTCGAAATTCGCAAAAGACCACAAGTGGGGTTACTTCCCCTCGGTGGCTCTCGCATGGCGTGCCAACCAGGAAGCTTTCCTCCGCGATGTAACCTGGCTCAACAACCTCAAACTCCGTGCCGGCTACGGTCAGGTTGGTAACTCCAACGTCGACCCCTACAGCTACGGCGCAACCATGTTCAACGTTCCCACTCCTATGGGATCGGCATGGGTTCAGAACAACCTCTCCAACCCCGAACTGAAATGGGAGGCATCGGAACAGTTCAACGTAGGTCTTGATTTCGCTGCGTTCAACAACCGTATCGAACTCACCGTCGACGGCTACTACAAGCAGACCAAAGACCTTCTGCTCAAGGTTGTGGCTCCGAGCTACACCGGTATCACCAGCGACTGGGGATATATCCAGGCTCCTTATGCCAACATCGGTCAGGTGCGCAACGTAGGTATCGAAGTTGCCCTCAACACACGCAACATCGTTACCAAGGACTTCACCTGGAGCTCGAACCTCACTCTTACACACAACAAGAACAAGGTTGTGAAGCTGAACAACAAAGACCAGGTTCTCTGGGGCAGCGTTGAATGGTACACTCCCTTCAAGACAGCTACCATGATTGCCGAAGGACAGCCCATGGGTGTGTTCTACGGATATGAAATGGAAGGAATTTTCCAGAACATGGAAGAGATTCTTGCAGCTCCCGTTCAGGTGCCCGACGACAACAACCCCCTCATCAACAAGGTGAACAAAAACTCCGGTGTATGGCCCGGCGATGTTCGTTTCAAAGACCAGGACGGCGACGGCAAGATTACCGCAGCCGACCAGAAAGTTATCGGCGACCCCAACCCCGACCTGACTTTCGGCTTCACCAACACATTCACATATAAGGATTTCGACCTTAACCTTGTGCTCACCGGCGCTATCGGCGGCGATGTCCTTAACTTCACACGCTTCAGAACCGAATCGCTTACAAGCCTCTGGGACAACCAGGCTGCCTCGATTCTCGACCGCGCACAGTACGGCTACTACGACGGCAACTCCGCCAACCAGTCGCCCGAAAATGTTTACATCGTTAATCCTGATGCTGAGATTCCCCGCTTCAACAACCTTAACATCAACCAGAACGACCGCATGAGCACCCGCTTCATCGAAGACGGAAGCTACCTGCGTATCCAAAACCTGGCCATCGGTTATCAGATGCCTCAGAGCCTGGTGAAGAAAATCGGTCTCAGCAGCGCACGCCTCTACTTCAACGTACAGAACCTCTACACTTTCACCAAGTACAAAGGTTTTGACCCTGAAATCGGTGCATACAACCAGAGCGCCCTGCTTCAGAACATCGACATGGGCCGTTACCCGACCCCGCGTACATACACTGTCGGCATGACCCTTAACTTCTAAAACACTCCAGAATACACATCATGAACAAATATATCAAATATATCACCATGCCGATGCTCGGCAGCGTGCTCCTGGGCACAATGACCAGCTGCGAGGATTTCCTCTCGGTCGACCCGCAGGACAAGCCGGTGATTGAAACCTACTATACAAGTGCCGATCGCATACGCATGAGCACGGCCGCTCTCTACTCGCAGTGGGAATGGAAAAACTACTCGCAGGATTTCCAGTGGAAGTTCGATATGCTCTCGGGCGACATGTTCTACACCTACTCTGAGGAAGGCCAGTTCTACTTCGGTAACTTCTCGGCCAACAACGCTTACCTCAAGCAGGGCTGGGACGGTCTGTACAACATAATCGCAATTGCCAACACCATCATTAACGACATGCCGGCCGCTGCCCGTTCGAACGGTGTGCCCGAGGCCGACATCGAGCAGGGTCTTGCCGAGGCCCGCTGTATGAGAGGTGTGTGCTACTTCCTGCTGAGCCAGTACTGGGGCGATGTGCCCATCATCACCAACGGTTCGGCCATGGTAGGCAGCGGCAACTTCCAGGTTCCCCGCAACACCCGCAACAGTGTTTACACTTTTGCCGAAAAAGACCTTACTTATGCAGCAGGTCTGCTCAAAGACAGCGATGCCGCCGGCCGACCCACCCGCTGGACCGCGCTCGCCTATCTGGCCAAGCTTCACCTTACCATGGCTTCGCATGCCGACCGTGCCGACCGTGCCGACCTTTATGCAAAGGCAGCCAACGAGGCCAACGAAGTTATCGAAAATAGCGTTGATGTAAAGAGCATCGACTACTCGACCCTCTTCGACAAGGAAGCCAACAACGGTCCGGAATCGCTTCTGGC
>JAIDBM010000331.1 GCA_029056365.1 Muribaculaceae bacterium
GTAGAGTATGGCTCGGTTGAATCGCGCTCACGCCATGACGGAGACCATGATTTCCGTTACATCATCAACATCTATGAAAACGCCGATGAATCCGCATATCCGTCCCGCACTCCGGTAGGCTCCTTCATCTTTACTGCAACCACTGTAATGCCCGGTAGCGATGGATCATCTCCCGACCACAACCGGCGCGTCAGTATAGCTCTGCCACCGGGCAACTTCCGCATCATTGCCTGGGCCGACCATGTGTTGCCCGGGACCAGTAACGACATGTACTATTCAACTGCCGACTTTGCCAACATCTCGGTACTTGCCGAGAACGACGCACATCCGGGCAATATACCTTGGAGAGACGCTTTTCGGGGGCAGGTCGATGTCAGGGTCAACGATGCAGGCGAAGTGTTTGCCAGCGGTGATGAACCTGAAACGCTTGTGGAAATTCCTATGCGCCGCCCTATGGCACGCTACCGGTTTGTCTCCACCGACCTTGGTGAGTTTATATCGCGTCATGAATCCTCCGTACAGAAAGCCTCTGGATCCGAAGCTATTTCTATGACACCCGACCTGGACGACTACCGTGTTGTGATGCGTTACACCGGCTACATGCCCTCGGTATACAACGCACACACCGACCGCCCCACCGACTCGCGACTCGGAGTTTTTTATGACGGCGCGATATCACGCCTCGATGCTTCTACAGCCGAACTGGCATCGGACTACGTATTTGTCAACGGTAACGAGACCGCCGTCCAGGTCGCACTCGATGTCTATGACCGACACAGCGGAGCCAGAATTGCCTCGACAGATCCCGTAACCGTACCACTGCGACGGAACCACCTCACTATTGTGCGGGGACGATTCCTCACCTCTACAGCTTCGGGAGGAATTGGAATACTCCCCGACTTCAACGGCGACTTCAACATCGAAATAAGATAATAGTGGTTTGCAATGGCGCCTACAACGGGTCGAAATTATTCAGTATACAAAAAATACTCCTAACTTTTATAACCAGTCTCATTATGAAAAAAACTCTTTTTGCAATGGTTGCTGTGGGTGCTGTTACTCTCGCATCCTGCTCCAGTGATGAAATGACAGGCCCGGCGGCAGGCAATGACGGTACTGTGGTCATTACCGCCCAGCTGCCCGCTGACCTCCAGAGCCGTGCCTATGGCGACGGTTCCGTAGCCAAAACACTCCATTACGCCGTCTATGAAGGAGATGTCGTGATTTATGCAAGCGATGTGACAGGTTCACCGGTTCCGGTGAACGTTGATGCCAAAAACTTCACACTGTCGCTCAACCTTGTCAAAGGTAAGACCTACGACCTCGTTTTCTGGGCCGATGCTACCGAGGGAAGTCCCTATACCTTTACCTCATCGGGCAAAAGCGTAAGCGTTGCATACGACAACGTCGGTAACAACGAAAACCGCGATGCATTCTTCCAGTCGGTCAAAGGACTGACAGTAAACGGCCCCGTTCAGCAGACAGTTCAGTTGCGCCGTCCGTTCGCGCAGGTTAATATAGGCACAAGCGACCTTGCCGCCGCACAGAAAGCCGGTATTGAGGTCGCCACAACCACAATGACAGTGTCAGGTGTATACGACACTCTCGACCTTTTCTCAGGCATAGCATCTGGTTCAGCCGAAATTACTTATACTGCCGCAGTTCCTGAAAACGAGGCATTCCCCGTAGGCGGTTATGAATACCTCGCCATGAACTACATACTCAGCGGTAGCGAGGTTTCTGGCACTGACGTGCAGGCTGCAGGCCGTGAACTCATCGACATCTCCTACAAAGTTACCTGTGCCGACAATCACGAAATCGACTACTCGTTTACCAATGTTCCCGTTCAGCGCAACTACCGCACAAACATCTACGGTGCCCTCCTCACCAATCCCGCCGACTTCGACATCGTTGTTGTTCCCGGCTTTAACGAAGACCCCGGAATTGTTTTTGACCCCGTTCCCGACGGGAAAGCAAGGATAGGTAATACAGTCTACGACGGTCTTGCCGATGCATTTGCTGCGGTTTCCAACGATGATGTAATCGAACTTTCGGCATCGGACTATGATGCCAAGGGCCTTGTTTGGCCCAAAAACAAAACATTCACCATAAAGGGTATTGGCAAGAACAGCACATCGATTTCCGGTCTCACCGACAACACCGGAGCAGATGGCAGCTCTATGATATTTGAAAACCTGACGTTGAATGTGGAGGAAAACCAGTACACCGGTACATGTTTCGGTTTTATCAGTACTGTTGATGCCACCTATAACAGCGTGCGTATAAATGGCGAGTTTCACCTTTATGCAAAAGGAACCGAAACATTCAATAATTGCGACTTTACCTACAACGCGGCAAGCGATCCCAATAAAGGCGGACGTTACGCTGTATGGTGCTATGGTTCGCGCAATGCTGTATTCAACAACTGTATATTCGACAACGCATTTAATGCAAAAGCTATTCTTGTTTACGGTGTTGAAAAATCCTATAACCGCAATGTAACCCTTAAGGACTGCAAGTTCACGGCTGCCGTAGCAAAAGATAACGGTGCCGTTGAGATTCACACCGAAATATTTGGCGGAGCGTGTGCCGGTACCATCGTTATCGAAAACTCAAGCTGTAACGATGCCTATGAAAAAGGTATATGGCATGAGATAGACAACAACACCAAACAGGCCACCACAACTTTCAAAGTTATCGTTGACAACGAAACAGTACAGGAAGGAATCTGACCCGGAATACTGAATCATTACAAATAGAAACGAAAAATAGCCTTGGAAATAAGTGTTAAACCGCTTATTTTCAAGGCTATGGATTTTGTGATCCGCCTGGGAGCGAAACTATTATGCTTACAGGCGTTGATTTTTAGAGAGTTACGGGTTTTGCTTTTTCAAA
>JAIDBM010000332.1 GCA_029056365.1 Muribaculaceae bacterium
TTTGTCCTTGAGACGCCATGCTGTTCCGCCGGGTTTGAGATTCACCACACCGTAAAGCATTTCGCGCAGAATGCGTGCGTTTTTTGCCGAACATATGCTGTCGCGCACATAGCTCACCTTCAGCAGCGAGTCGGTGCCGTCGGCAAGTCGCAGGGCCTGCATCAGTCGCGGTTTTACGAATTTTCCGTCGTTGGCAATGGCGTTGTAAAAGGCGCAGGTATATAGCGGTGGCACCATGCAGCCGTAGCCGAAGGCCTGCTGGGTAAGGGTCACGAGTCCGCCGGCTTTCGGGTCGAGGGTCGGGAACCAGGCCGGACGTTCTCCCGCTATGCCGGTTCCCCACCGTTCCATAAGGCCGAGCTTGCGCACACGCTCGCGGTAGCTGTTCATGTCGTTCCGGTAGTGAGGCAGAATTATTTTTGCCATGCTTATGTTCGATGAGTAAGCCAGAACTTCCATGAGCGGCAGTGTTGATGTGGGCGAGAAGTGAGTGTCGCGGACTCTGAAGTTCAGCACCGGGTATCCTCCGTGTTCGGTTACGAAGCTTTGTCCGGGAGAAGCCAGGCCGTCTTCAAGCGCCACAGTCATGCTCACCGCTTTCAGCACCGATCCCGGCTCGTATGCCTGTACGGCCCGGTTCATGGCCTCGATGTAGAGTCCGGTGCCCGGCACGGTGTCGCGTTCGAGATTTGAAATTGCCTTTATGTCGCCGGTTGCCACCTCCATCAGTATGGCGGTGCCCCATTCGGCATCGGTTTCGCGCAGAATCTGTTCGAGTTCATGCTCCATGATGTCCTGCATGGTGATGTCGATGGTTGTAAGCACGGTGTAGCCGTCCTGTTGCGGCTCTACGGTCCAGGGGGCCACTCTGTTTGTGAACATCACCTTGGTGGCTATGCCCGGTTTGCCGTACAGGATTGAGTCGAGCGCTCTTTCGAGTCCGGAGATGCCGTGTTTTTCGCCGCCTTTCACTTCGCCTACTCGTCCGATGCTGAGTTTGGCCATTTCGCCGTAGGGATAGCGGCGTACCAGCACCGGTTCGTCGGTTAGTCCGGTTTTGTTACGGTTGCGGCTGCGTTTGAAAAACGGGAATTTACGTATGCGTTCTACCTGGTCGAACGGAATCTGCTTGAGCAGCAGGTAGCTTCTGGAGCGTTTCGAGCGGGGGATAGTGAGCGGGTACTGAAGTTTTTTCTTCCATTGTTCGCGGGTCCGCACCGGGAAGTACCGGCTCAGGGAGTCGGCGAGCGAATCGATGGCGTTGCTGTATTCCTCTATCATGAAGCGTTCGGCGCGGAAGTCGAGTCGTATGTTGTAGTAGTTCAGGTTTGTGGCCAGAATGCTTCCGTCGCTTGCGAGTATGTCGCCTCGTTTCGGTTTTATGACTATGGTGTCGTTGAGTGTGGCCTCCGCCTTTGCGTTCCAGTCGGCGGCGTTTATCACGGTGGTGTTGAACAGCATGAACACAATTGTTCCGGCCAGAACGAGGATTAGCAGGGTTATTATGCCCAGTCGTCCTACGATATGGCTTCGCCGGCTTGTGGCCGATGTGTTTTTTCTGCTGCTGGATGATCGTTGTGCGCTCATTGTGCCGGAGTGTAAGTGAGTTTGTACGGAGGCTGTTGCTGTACGGCCAGGCCGAGGCCGAGCGAATCGGCCTTCTGCTGTATCGCCGATTCACGTATGGAGGTCATATATGTCGAGCGTTCGCGCTGAAGCTGTGTTCTCACCACCTGGTACTGTGTGCGGAGGCGGGTTATTTTCTCCATGCCTGTCACGCAGTCGTAGCGGTTGGCGATGTATATCATCAGCAATACTACCACAAGTACGGTCTGCACCATGTATTTGCGGAAGAAGTGGCTTGATACGACGCGCCCCTGCGCAAGCCTTTCGGTGGCTTTGCTTATGTGTTGTCCGCTCTGATGTGTGATTTTGCTGAATTTTTTCGACATTCTGGTTGTGTGGTTCTTTAATTTGTGGTTTAAAGTTTTTCGGCCACCCGCAGTTTGGCCGACCGGCTTCGCGGGTTTGCTTCGATTTCATCGGCATCCGGCACGATAGGGCGCGAAACTGTCTGGCGGAGTGGCGCGTTGGTGCGTCCGAAGAAGTCTTTCTCCAGTCGGCCTTCGATATTTCCGCTTTTGAAAAAGTTCTTTACGAGGCGGTCTTCAAGCGAATGGTAAGTTATTATTGCCAGCCGTCCGCCCGGGCGCAGCGATTCCGCGGCCTGTGTGAGAAAGCTTGTGAGGGCCGAAAGCTCGCTGTTTACTTCTATGCGCAGTGCCTGGAAAATCTGTGCGAGTTCTTTCTTTTCCTGACGTGGGTTTACCAGAGGCTTTACTGCGTCGAGCAGCTGGAAGATTGTGTTAAGCGGAGCGGCTTCGCGGGCTTTTGCTACTGCGGCGGCCAGACGGCGCGATTGCCGTAGTTCGCCGTAGAGGTAGAATATGTCGGCGAGCCGTTCGGGACTGTAGGTGTTGAGTACGGTTGCTGCGGTGAGACGTGCGCTGCGGTTCATGCGCATGTCCAGCGGGCCGTCGGTCCGGAATGAGAATCCGCGTTCGCCGTCATCGAAGTGATGGAACGACACTCCTAAATCGGCAAGGATGCCGTCGACCGGAAGTGCCTTGTGGTAGCGCAGGAAATTACTTAGGAAACGGAAGTTGCCGTGAATCAGTGTAAGCCCCGGCTGCGCTGTGGCGCGTTCGAGTGCGTCGCTGTCCTGGTCGAAGGAATACAGCCGGCCTTCAGGGCCGAGTTCGGCTAAAATCGCACGGGAGTGGCCGCCGCCGCCGTATGTGGCATCGACATATCGGCCACCGGGCTTTATGTTCAAAGCTTCGATGGTCTGTCGCAGAAGGGCTGGAATGTGGTAAATGTCTTGTTCCATAGCGATTTTTCCGTTGTTTTTGGCTCGTATATATTTTAGAGTGTAAAGTTAGTGAAAATCTGTCAATAATTTGCAACGCCAAATCGATTTTAATATAAATTTATGTGTCGGGTCTGAAAAAAGAGTCCGTGGATTTGCATTTGCAAATCCACGGACTCTGATGAGGGATGGCGTTTTGTTGGAGACGACACTATTTCACAGAGGAGGCCGAGGGGGCCAGGGCACGCCATGCGAGAACAGCGAGAATGGCGCCGATGGCTGGTCCGGCAACCATTATCCAGAAGTCGCCCCAGGCTGTCGGGTCGAATACCGCCGGGCCGAACGATCTGGCCGGATTCACCGAGCAGTTGTCTACCGGAATGCCTACGATATTCACCAGGCCGAGAGCTATGCCTATGGCTATGCCTCCGAATTTTGTAAATGAGGTGCGGGCGTCGGTGGCTCCGAGAATTGTGAGGATAAAGAAGAATGAGAGCAGGCCTTCGGTAAGAAGGGCCATCATTGGGGTTGCGCCGGGTTGCAGCACGTTGGTGGCCAGAAAGCTGTCGGAGGCTACGGTTGTTCCGCCGTAATTATATCCGATGCCCATTTCGGTGAGGCAGTACAGAAAGCCGGCGCCTATTGTCGCGCCGATGAGCTGGGCCACGATGTAGCCGACCATTTCGCCGGCTTTCATGCGTCCGGCAAGCCACATGGCGAATGATACCGCCGGATTCACATGGCATCCGGATATGCCGCCTATGGCGTAGCATAGACATATGAGTACCAGGCCGAAACACAGGCCGATACCGAGTACGCCGATCTGTGGACCGGCAAGAACTGCGCTGCCGCAGGCGAGGATCACCAGGAACATTGTGCCGATGCCCTCCGCAAATAATTTCTTCATAAATGTATGGGTTTAAAACGTGTATTGGAATCTGATACGAGCAGATTTTTAGTTTATAACGTGCTGCGTTAAGTTTTGTTGTGTAAAACGAAGTTTGAAATGTTGTTATGGTTAAAAAGAATTAAAAAATGGGGGGGGTGTTAATTATATGTAAAAGATTGTCTGTAATTTTGTGGCAATCTTCCGTACGTGTGCCGGTGCATGGGCATAGGCGCACGGCAATATTTGCAGAGGACTGCCAGTCAGTTTCTTTTGCAAGTTGATTTAGTAAGTATGATATATTTATGAAAAAGTTTTGTTTTTAAACTTGGAATATGCGGGTCCGTGAGGTTCCGCATATTTTCATATGCAAGGTACCGTTCGATTGCTGTCGTACCGGGTCTTGAACAGTGTCGTGCCGCAGGCCGTTTGCTTGCACAGACGCTGAAGGACGCGTCTCGTGAGTAAAGCAGAAACGCCGCAGATTTTTTACAACTGCGGCGTTTCTGCTTTATGTCGGGCCGATGATTACTGACGGCCGCTTACTGTCATGCCTTTTTCGATTTTGGCAACCAGACCCTGGAGAACCTTGCCCGGTCCGAGTTCGATGAACTCGGTGGCTCCGTCGGCAACCATGTTGCGAACAGTCTGAGTCCAGCGTACAGGGGCGGTGAGCTGAGCCACAAGATTCGTTTTGATTTCGGCGGGGTCGGTGTGTGGCAGAGCGTCGACATTCTGATATACCGGGCATACCGGAGTGTGGAACTCGGTGTTTTCGATTGCCTCGGCCAGTTCGGCGCGAGCCGGTTCCATGCAGGGGGAATGGAACGCACCGCCTACTTTCAGTTTCAGTGCGCGTTTCGCGCCGGCTTCTGTGGCTTTTGCACAGGCAGCGTCAATTGCATCGACTTCACCGGAGATAACGAGCTGTCCGGGGCAGTTATAGTTGGCGCACACCACTATGCCGTCGACAGCCTCGCAGATTTCCTCTACCTTTTCGTCGGGCAGCGCTATGATGGCGGCCATTGTGGAGGGTTTCAGTTCGCAGGCTTTCTGCATGGCGTTGGCGCGTGCGGCAACAAGACGCAGGCCGTCTTCGAAACCAAGGGCGCCGCTGGCTACGAGTGCCGAGAATTCGCCAAGCGAGTGTCCGGCCACCATGTCGGGCTGGAAATCGCTGCCAAGCGCCTTGGCCAGCAGCACGCTGTGCAGGAATACGGCAGGCTGGGTAACGGATGTTTTTTTCAGGTCGTCTTCAGAGCCGTTGAACATGATGTCGGTGATTCGGAAACCGAGAATATCGTTAGCTTTTTCAAAGAGGTCGCGAGCTTCGGCATTGTTTTCATACAGGTCTTTGCCCATGCCTGTGAACTGCGCTCCCTGTCCGGGAAAAACGTAAGCTTTCATAAATTTTCTTTATTGTTTGTAAATTAGAGTGCAAAGTTACGAAATTTCCGCAAATAATGTGTAACTTTACGCTGAAAACAACTGCTATTACCGTCATGACAGAATACCTTTTCAATACAATGCCATTATTTTTCGGCAATATAAAGGGCACACAGCTGCTCATAATAGTGCTTGTGATATTGCTGCTGTTCGGCGGCAAGAAAATTCCCGAACTCATGAAGGGGCTCGGCAAGGGCGTGCATTCGTTCAAGCAGGGGCTTGAGGAGGCAAAGGCCGAAATGAACAAGCCGGTGGAAAAGTCCTCCGAGCCGTCCGAACCCAAGGGTAAGGACCGTAGCGAATGAGTGGGGAAAGCATGACTTTCTGGGATCATCTCGACGAACTGCGCGGGGTGCTTGTGAAGATTGCGGTGCTGATTGCAGTGCTCGCAACGGGGTGTTTTATCGCCATGCCGTGGATTTTCGACAAGGTTATACTTGCTCCATGCGAAGGCGGATTTCCGCTTTACAGGTGGCTCGACGCCTTGTCGTCGCTGTGGCCCGGAATGGTTGATTTGCGTCCGGATTTTCATGTCGACCTTGTAAGCGTGGAACTTACATCGCAGTTTATGGTTCATATGGGGGCCTCGTTGTGGCTTGCCTTTGTGCTTGCTTTTCCTATGATAATATATCTGCTCTGGAGTTTTGTGGCCCCCGGGTTGTACGAGAGAGAGAAGCGGGGCGCCCGCAAGGCGTTTGCGGCCGGGAACGTGATGTTTTTTCTCGGCATGGCCACCGGATATTTTCTTGTGTTCCCTATAGCCGTACGCTTCCTTGCCGACTACTCGCTGAGCGACCGCATCCGTCCGATGGTGTCGCTCGACTCCTATATGGATAATTTCTTCACCCTTCTGTTGCTTATGGGAGCCATATTCGAGCTGCCGCTTGTGGCGTGGCTTCTGGGCCGGATGGGTTTTCTTACACGAACTTTTTTCAGCCGTTACCGGCGTCATGCGGTTGTTGTGCTGCTTGTGCTGGCTGCGGCGGTGACACCGACCGGCGATCCGTTCTCGCTTCTTGCCGTGTTTCTGCCGGTGTATGCATTATGGGAGTTCAGCCG
>JAIDBM010000333.1 GCA_029056365.1 Muribaculaceae bacterium
TGACGTTCAAGCGTCAATGTCATTCCACACCGGCGGCAATCGAAATCAACCCGCATCGACATATTGCCTCCGACAGCATTGAGCCGCCAGCTCCCGGGCTGAGCACCACAACGTATGCACCGGCCGAGTTCCCGCCGGAGACAGTAGCGGGTTGTCATTACAACCTGGTTCCCCGCAGGCGCCTCTACCTCCACGGCCTGCTCTATTTCAACCGCGCCGTGCGAACGATAAAAGTCTTCGGCAAGCCGGTTCGACACATTGGCGTGGTAGGTCAGCACTGTGTCGGGCAACAACGCTTCGCGGTTCTCCGGCCGGCGGTTCTCCGGCCGGTATCGCAGATTCTGGGCCATGTCGAGCAATCCGGTCACCTTACGGCGCAGGCCGGCGAGTACCGACACCGGCATGAATATGTCGCCTGCAATATCGCTGATTTCTTCTACCCTGTATATTGTTTCGCCGAGGCGCGACAGGGTGTCGTGGCGCTTTGCCCCCTGACTGCTGCGGGCCGGCTGCAGTTCGGCCTCCACAGCCGCACTGACGCGGTTGCCTCGCTCGTCCTCGGCATCAAGAACCACGCGTCTGCCGGAACATACGCGCAATGTAAATTTCAGTCCTATGGTACGTTCGGCCGTAGCTGCGAGCATCATATCGTCCCAGGCCTTGTCCCGGTTGCGGTAAAGCACGCTTCCAGGCTGTATACCGGATACATTGTCGGCGAAACATATCCACTGGCCGTCGACACGGTTCACACGGCCTCCGCACAGCCTTCCGTCCGCACCAAACCACCCGAGTCCGTCGCCATTGTTTAGTTCTTTGCGGCTGTTCACCTTAATTCTGCGCCCGTCGACGGCAACGACCCGTCCTACTGCATTGCCGACAAACTTCGGAGTGGAAACACTCGCCATCTTTTCGGCTGCGCCCGGACGTCCGCCAAGAAAATACGATGTGAAGCCTCGGTTGAACGCAAGGCTTACATCAGGCCGGAATCTGTAGTCGACACGCCCCGACGAACTCCGCCGCCAGCGCTCCGGCTCCGCAGCCACCAATGCATCGAGCGCCTTGGAATAGGCTGCGACTACATTGCGGACATATGACTGGTCTTTCAGACGGCCCTCGATCTTGAACGAGGTCGCACCGGCTTCGGCCAAGTCGGCAAGACGGTCGATACGGTTCATATCGCGCAGACTGAGCCAGTGTCCGTCGGGCGCCACCGGCTGTCCCGACATATCGGTGAGTGAATACCGCAGGCGGCATATCTGCGGACATTCTCCACGGTTCGCACTCCGGCCCATGGCCAGGGCGCCTGCATGACAATCGCCACTGTAGCTCACACATAAAGCCCCGTGTACAAAAACCTCGAGTGGTACTGTTGTGGCACGGCGCACCGAAGCAATCTCATCGAGCGAGAGTTCTCGCGCAAGTACAAGCTGCGAGAAACCCGACTCTTCGAGAAAGCGGGCCTTCTCGGGTGTGCGGGTGTCGCACTGGGTGCTGGCATGCAGTGCCACCGGGGGCAGGTTCATGCGCAGCAACGACATGTCCTGAACTATCAGTGCGTCGACTCCGGCACGGTACAGACTCCACACAAGAGATTCCACCGCCGGAATTTCGCTATCGTATATGATGGTATTGACCGTTACGTACACCCGGCCATCGAACTGATGCGCGAACCTGCACACTCCGGCTATATCGGCAACCGAATTGCCGGCAGCCGAGCGGGCGCCGAACGATTCGGCGCCTATATACACGGCATCGGCGCCATGTATTATGGCCTCGATGGCTGTGGCCGCATCGCGGGCCGGGGCAAGAAGTTCCAGTTTATGCTTCACTGTCGGACCGGGAATTCAGGTTCATGCGTAATCCGTCGATTACGCCGAAAGCGTACTCACGCGATGCATTTATCAGACGTGGGTCGTGAGCATCGGAATTCACCAGAATCACAGCTCCCGACTCCACCAGGCGCGGAATATGGCGCATGGCGGGGAACAGCCGACCGTGAACCTGATTGCTCTTTGTGTTTATCTCCACTATGACGCCCGATGATTTTATGGCCTCGAACATCAAATCGATCCATCTCTCATACCATGCTTCGTTCTCTATTCCCGGCTGCCAAAGCGAGGCGTTCTGCGACACTTTGTCGAAATGACCGAGTATGTCGAATCCGCCGGCCTCTATCATGGCGAGTGAATGCCGGAAATAGGTTTCGACCACATAGCGTATATCACGGTGGAAGTAATCTTTCATATTCGAACAGAAGCGTTCGAAATTTCCGTCGATGTCTATAAGTGTGCCCTCGCGGTCGGGTATGAAATGTACCGAGCCGATACTGTAGTCAAGCCCCAAATGCTGGAAATAGCTGTGCGACGGACCCCACATGGGGCCGAGATAATCAATTTCCATGCCGGCATAGAATTCAACGCGTCCGGCATACTTGCCGCGGATGTCTTCTATGTCCGACATGTACGACTCGACATCGGCCTCCGACATATTGCATCCCGATGCGATTGGTATGGGCGAATGCGGCGAAAAACCATAATGTTCAAATCGCGCCAGAGCGGCCGCAGCGGCGAATTCCGCCACTGTGGCACGCCCGTCGCAATACTGGGTGTGACTGTGAAAGTTATACAGCCTCGTTCCGGCCGCTATGGTTCTGAAATCGGGTTTCGGCATCACTTTTTCAATGAATCCGACGGCCGGCCGAGCGATTCTCTCATATTGGTGTCAGCCTCCATGTTCTTGAGCCGGTAATAATCCATAACTCCGAGATTTCCCTCGGTAAAGGCTTTGGCCATTGCCCGCGGCAGTTCGGCCTCGGCCTCGATTACCTTGGCGCGGGCCTCCTGTGCCTTGGCCTTCATTTCCTGCTCAAGCGCTATTGCCATGGCCCGGCGTTCCTCGGCCTTGGCCTGCGCGATGTTCTTGTCGGCCTGAGCCTGGTCGATCTGCAGGGCGGCACCGATGTTCTTGCCTATGTCGATGTCGGCTATGTCGATCGACAGTATTTCGAAAGCGGTGCCCGAATCAAGTCCTTTCTTCAGCACCAGACGCGAAATGGAGTCGGGATTCTCAAGCACCTGCTTATGCGATTCCGACGAACCTATACTCGACACAATACCCTCGCCTACACGGGCAAGCACGGTGTCCTCGCCGGCGCCGCCGACAAGCTGGTGGATATTGGCTCGGACCGTTACACGGGCCTTGGCTATGAGCTGAATACCGTCCTTGGCCACCGCTGTCACCGGAGGGGTGTCGATTACCTTCGGGTTCACACTCATCTGAACCGCCTGGAACACATCGCGGCCGGCGAGGTCGATGGCGGTGGCCATTTTAAAGGTGAGCGGAATATTGGCCTTGGATGCCGACACGAGCGCGTGAACCACTTTCTCGACATTGCCGCCGGCCAGATAGTGGGCCTCCAGATCATCGCGTGTAACATCCGACAGACCGGCCTTGTGCGCCTCAATCAGGGCGCGGACGATTACCGATGCCGGTACCTGGCGGATACGCATCAGCACAAGTTGCAGCAACGAGATTCTAACTCCGCTCACCCGGGCTGATATCCACAGGAAGAACGGACAATAATAGAAGAACACCAGCAGCAGTATTACCGCCGCAACGATGATCAGAATTACAGTTGTTTCCATTTTTTTATTTGAGATTAGGGTTATTGTCAGGGCAGGTTATCGTTGTCGGCCTGTCTCCGCCTTTATCACATTATTGGTGGCGCGGCGAATCTCTCCTCCGAGCGATTTGCGCCTGCGCTCCAGCGAACGTATTTCTCCGGCCAGGTCGCGTGCTCCGGCGGAATACCGCTTCCGCAGTCCGTCAAGCTCCGCCTCAAGCGCATCGTACTCGCGCCGGAGAGCTATCACCTCTGTCATGGCATGCCGGGCGTCGGCGTTTCTGAAATCCGACAGCGTGGTGTATATTTTCCCTCCGACCGACAAACGGAACAGCTTTTTTCCGGAGTCAGCCGAATCCGACCGACGCTCCATATCGTGTACCGATGCCAGCAGTTCCGAATAGTCGCGTCCGGATGTCTGTGTGGCCTTTATGTCGGCAAGCATGGCCAGATCGATGAGATCGGGCCGGTCGGACGGGTAGTTCACCCGTACTTCCGACGGAACATACATATATATATTCACCTTACCCGGGGGTGCGTTACGGTCGGTGGCCCACCACCCTATTCCGGCGGTTTCGTCTATGGCGAGCATATAGTCGTTGTATGGCGAATTATAGGGCATTCCCACGTTCTGCGGAACTGTAAAGCCGCCGTCATCGTTACGGCGGGTGAGGAATATGTCATAGCCGCCCACCGAACCCTCGCCGTCGCTGGCATAGTACAGCGATATTCCGTCGGCCATAAGGAACGGATACGAAGCGTTGCCGCCCTGCCCGAGCGAGGCATCAAGCTCTCCGACACCTTCTATAGTGCCGTCGTCGAGAATCGACGCGCCCATCAGCCTGCTAAGGCCGTCATCGCCGGGTGCGGCCCAGATTATCTCACGTCCGCATTCGGGCGTAAAAGCCACTGTGGCGCCATCACTGTCTCTTCCGGTGCCCAATGTTATGCGTCCGGCCTCCGGCGACAGGCGGTAATGGAGGAAAAATTCGGCGGAATCAACCGTAACCGAATCTATCACTTCTATCTGCTCCACACGGTCGAGCATGTTCCGGAGTGTGATTATTTTCGCACGCATTGCCTCAAGAGCCTCGTTCTGGGAGTCGTTGAGCCGTGTCTTTTTCGACCGGTTCGCCTTGCTTTCCCATGCATCCAGAATGTCCGATGCCTCGTCAAGCTCATATCGGGCCATCGCATCCGCCGCCTGTTCAAGCGGTGTCGATGCCAGTGCCGCGAATGTGCCGGTCAGCGCTATTGCAAGGAGAGTTTTTCGCATATTATTTAATATAAGCCGGTTCCAATGTGTTATTCGGTTATTTCCACCCGGTTGCCCTCGGGATCGAGTACCACGCCCATATAGCAGCCGTTCACAGCCACAAACGGTTCGCGGACTATGGCATTGCCATCGGTGCGCAAAAGTTCTATCAGGAAGTCGACCCCCTGACGCGACCCGGTGCTGATTGCCAGATGGGCCGTGGCCGGCACTGCCGGGCCACGGTCGCTGTAGTTCAGTATCTCGAGTGTGGAGGCCGCCGGGTCGGAGGAGCGCAGAAAGTAACACCGCACTCCCCGTTCGGCATCGCTGTAGAGGTCGGATGATGTCATGGCGAAATAACGCATATACCAGTAGCGCAGTCGCTCTATGTCGCCGGCCTCTATGCCTATGTGGGAAAGTCTCATGACTTAAGTTCGTTGATTATGCAGTTGAATGCTTCTTCAAGACCGTCCTTGTCTTTTCCTCCGGCCTGGGCGAATCCGGGCTGACCGCCGCCACCGCCTTTTATGGCCTTTGCGGCCGAACGCACCAGTGCCGATGCATTTTTGCCCGAAGCAACTACATCGTCGGTAAGCATCACTGTAAGCAGCGGTTTGCCGTTGGCATCGAAAGTGGCGCCGATAAATGCGGTGGGGTGCTGGGCGCGGCGGCGAACCTCAAAGGCCACGTTTTTCACCACATCGGGCAGACGGAGTCCCTTGAGTACTACCGTTGCTATATCGCCTGTGAAAGTAGCCTGCTGCAACAGCTGGCCGGCAAGATTCGCAACACGTTCGGCAAAGTATTCCTCGGCCTGCTTGCGCAGGGTTGCGTTCTCTTCGATCGAGCGGCGCAACGCACCGAGCACATCGGGCACATTGTTGAGCATGGCTCCGATCTGACGCATAGTGTCGGCCATCTCGTCCATGGCGTCTTCAACACGGCTACCCGTTATCGCCTCGATACGGCGTATTCCGGCCGCGATAGAACTTTCCGAAACTATGCGTATCATGCCTATGTTTCCGGTGTTTTCAACATGTGTGCCACCGCAAAGCTCTACCGAGTCGCCATAACGGATAACACGTACCTCATCGCCGTACTTCTCGCCGAAAAGTGCCATGGCGCCCATTTCGCGGGCCTGCGCTATGGGCATGTTGCGTTTTTCATCGCGGGCGATAGCCTCGCGCACACGGCGGTTGGCCAGACGCTCTACCTTGCGTATCTCTTCGGGCGTAAGTTTCTGGAAATGGCTGAAATCGAAACGGAGCACCTCGGGCGACACGAATGAACCCTTCTGTTCCACATGCGATCCCAGAACCTCGCGGAGCGCCTGGTGCAACAGGTGTGTGGCGCTGTGGTTGCGCGAAGTAGCTTCCCTGGCATCGGCATCTATCACAGCCTTGAAGTCGGCTGTCGGATCGGCAGGAAGCGCGGTTGCAAGGTGTACTCCTATGCCGTTCTCACGTTTTGTATCATATATATCGATTTTCTGGCCGGAGGCAAGGTCGGTAAGAGTACCCCGGTCGCCGGTCTGGCCGCCCATCTCGGCATAAAACGGAGTGCGGTCGAGAATTATCTGATAGAACTCGCGGTTTTTCTGTTTCACCTTGCGGTAGCGAAGAATACGGCACTCGGTTTCGGTGAGGTCGTATCCTACGAATTCCTGTTCGCCCTCGCGTACGGTCACCCAGTCGGTGGCCTCCACTGCAGCGGCGTTGCGTGCACGGTCTTTTTGCGCCTGCATCTCGCGGTCGAAGCCCTCGCGGTCGAGTTTCATGTCGTTCTCACGCAATATCAGGTCGGTGAGGTCGAGCGGAAATCCGTATGTGTCATACAGAGTGAAAGCCTGCTTGCCGCTGATGGTGTCGCTTCCCGACTTGCGTGCCTGGGCCATGGCATCGTCGAGCATACGGATACCGTTCTCCAGTGTGCGCAGGAACGAGTCTTCTTCTTCTTTAATCACGCGCATTATGAGTTCGCGCTGACGCGGAAGCTCCGGATATGCCTCGCCCATCGAATCAATAAGCGTGTCGACCAGCCGGTACATAAAGGCGTTTTTCTGACCAAGGAAGGTGTAGGCGTATCGCACGGCCCGACGCAGTATGCGGCGTATCACATAGCCAGCCTTGGCATTGCCGGGCAACTGGCTGTCGGCAATCGAGAATGCTATCGTGCGCACATGGTCGGCCACTACGCGCATGGCTATATCGGCCTTATGGTCCTTGCCGTATTCCAATCCGGAAAGGTCGGCTATTTTTCCGATCAGAGGGGTGAATACATCGGTGTCGTAATTCGATGTCTTGCCCTGAAGCGCCATGCACAGACGCTCGAAGCCCATGCCGGTGTCGATTACCCTGGCCGGCAGCGGCTCAAGCGAGCCGTCGGCCTTGCGGTTGTACTGCATGAACACAAGGTTCCATATTTCTATCACCTGCGGATGGTCTTTGTTCACCATCTCGGCTCCGGGAATGAGTTCGCGCTCCGACTGCGGACGAAGGTCGATATGGATTTCAGAACACGGACCACAGGGGCCGGTATCACCCATTTCCCAGAAGTTGTCGTGTTTGTTGCCGTTTATGATGTGGTCGGCGGCAAGATGGCGTTCCCATATGGCGGCCGCCTCATCGTCCCGGCCGAGACCGTCTTCGGCCGAGCCTTCGAACACTGTGGCATACAACCGTTCCGGGTCGAGTTTCAGAACGTCGACAAGATACTCCCAGGCCCAGTCGATGGCTTCCTTTTTAAAATAGTCGCCGAACGACCAGTTGCCGAGCATCTCGAACATTGTGTGGTGATATGTATCCATGCCCACTTCTTCGAGGTCGTTGTGCTTACCCGACACTCGCAGACACTTCTGCGAGTCGGCCACCCGCCTGAATTTCGCGGCCTTGTTGCCGAGTATGATATCCTTGAACTGGTTCATGCCGGCGTTTGTGAACATAAGTGTGGGGTCGTCTTTCACGACCATAGGAGCCGACGGCACAATATGATGGCCTTTTTCGGCAAAGAAGTTCTTGAACGATTCTCTGATTTCTTTTGCTGTGAGCATATTATTTTCTGATTCGGCTACGCCTGCGCGTATCATATTTTATTATAATGTTGCAAAGTTACTAAGAAATTCGCGCATGTGCAAATCATCGAGACATCACAATGGCCGCCGGCTATCTTTTTCCATAAAAATTTCAACGACGCAAGAAATAAAACAGCAAAAAAACTTGTATAATTGAAATAAGTGTTATAACTTTGCCGTGTGTAGTGCCGGAATGCATTTCCAAACGCTCACAGGGGAATAACGGCCACCGGCCATATTCCTGAAAACAACAACTATTCTAATTAATAATAATTCATCATTTCCTCATGAAGAAATTCTACTCGCTTCTGATGGTAGCAGGTGTAAGCACTCTGGCTTGCTCCGCCATCCAGCCCCAGATGGCTACAGCTTCTGAAAGCTTTGTTCCGTCGATTTCCGCCAAGTCTTTGGCTGTAAAAGACATCAACATCTCCAACAACGCAGAATCGACAGTTGTTAAACGCGTTTCTCCGGTAAAAGCCTCCGCACAGCACCCCGCGACTCTCACCGAGAAATCATACGCTATCAACTTCAACATCAACGAAGACACTGCAATCCCCGCAACCAGCGCTGTAACCTTCACTCAGAAGGCTGTTGACGGCGAATACATCATATACTCGATGTCTGGCTGGGCTGAAAACTACTACAGTTCACTGGAATTCTCTCCGATCGATGTTTATTACAACACCACCGACGGCTCTATCACAATCCCCATGGGCCAGGACTTCGTGAAGGTTCCCTATCAGGGTGTTGTAAACCAGGCCACTCTCTGGAACAAAGGCCAAGGCAACCAGCTCTACGGCGGCATACCTCTGATTTTCGAATTCGATGGCGACGGCTTCGAGTGGGTACGCACCAACACATTCAACTTCAGCGACGGCACACAGGAAACCATCACCTCATACGGTGTATTCATCGGCTGGCTGACCGCCTCGAATCAGGTTTCGGGCGCCATGGACTTCGACAACCTCTACTTCAGCCGTGTTCAGGGCACAATGACTTTCACCGCCAACCTGCTTGTAAGTGGCGTTGAGACTCCCACCGAAATGGGCGGTCCGCTGTTCGTTGACTTCGACGGCACCTACCTCAACATCGAAGGTTTCGGCAATCCCGTTGTAAACGAAGCAGTTCCCTTCGTTGTCGACACCAAGGCAAAGACCATCACTTGTACCGACGTGCAGATTGGTCAGACAAACGGTACTCCCATCTTCCTTTCGGAAGCCGACAAAGACATGTTCAACGTGTATGAAAGCGAACAAACCTACAAGCTCGTATGCTCTTACACTGTAGCCAATGGTGTAACCACTTTCCAGGTTCCCGACTGGAACGGCTTCTACTATGAGTCAGCTACCAAGGAAGACGTAAACGCATACGTTCGCATCTACGACTGCAAGATGTTCCTCGACCTCGATCTCGACGCTCTCGTATCGGGCATTGGCGACATCGCTGTTGACGCTGCCGACGAAAACGCTCCCGTTGAATACTTCAACCTCCAGGGCGTACGCGTTCAGAACCCCGAAAACGGTCTCTACATCCGTCGTCAGGGCAAGAACGTAACCAAAGTGATTCTCTGATAAATCACAAACATACCCTATAGAAAGGGCTGTGCCATGGCACAGCCCTTTTTCTTTGCCTGCGATATCCGATGGCCACACGGAATCAAAAAAACACATTATTTTGAAATACGCGCAATTTTTTCTAACTTTGTAACATGGCACGCAAGACATTCTACAGATACAATCCGGTCACCGACAGCTATGAGCGGGTATACCCCTCCGCACGGCAGAGGCTCTGGAGTGTTCTGCGCCAGACCATAATAGGCGTTGCCGTAGGCCTGGGAGTCGCCATAGGAGCCTACTATCTGATAGATTTTCCGCGCGAAAGAAAACTGCGCGATGAAAACCAGCGCCTGCGTGCGAGCGTGGAACTGCTCGACCACCGGAGCGACCGGGCAATAAACGTGATGGAAGACATCATGGCCCGCGACAACAATTTCTACCGCGTAATGCTTCAGACCGACCCTCTGCCAGCAAGCCGACGCTTCGCCGGACTTGAACGGCAACGCATATACGCCGAATTCGACACCATGCCCGACTACGGACTGGTAGGAATCGTAACCGGCAAACTCGACCTGCTCGACCGCATGCTCTACGCCCAGAGCAAATCGTTCGACGAACTGATGCAACAGGCCGGAAGCCTCAAAGACCGCGCCGAACACATACCATCGATTCCGCCGCTGTCGGAAAAGCATCTCAAACAGATGGCATCGGGTTATGGATACCGACGGGACCCCGTGTACGGAACATCCCGCTTTCACGAAGGCATGGACTTCGCCGCCGACACAGGAACTCCGGTATATGCCACTGCCGACGGAACCGTTGACTGGGCCGACTGGAAAAGCGCCTACGGAAACCTTATTGAAATACGACACGGCTACAACTACACCACACGATACGCCCACCTGTCGAAAATTCTTGTATCAAAAGGTCAGACTGTGAAAAGAGGCGACCAGATCGGACTTGTTGGCAGCACCGGAAAAAGCACCGGCTCACACCTGCATTACGAAGTGCGATTGTCGGGCGAGCCGCAGAATCCGGTAAACTACTACTTCTACGACCTCACCCCCGAGGAATACGATGAAATGATACGTATGGCCGAAAACGCAGGCCATGTAATGGACTGATACGACATGGCCGACAATCTTGACAAAAAATACTACAAAATCGGTGAAGTGGCCCAGATTCTGAATCTGCCTCAGAGCACTCTGAGATTCTGGGAAAAAAAATTCACCATCATACACCCCCGCCGAAACGACCGGGGCACCCGTTTCTACACCCCCGCCGACATAGAACGCCTGCGGATGGTGCACTTTCTCGTTCACGAAAAAGGCCTGAAAATCGATGCTGCCATAAGTCAGGTGAATAATAACCGAAGCAACATAAGCCGACGCTTCGAGGTAATCGAACGCCTGAAATCAATCAGAGCCACACTCTCCGAAATTCTTGACGCATTATAAGAGCCGGTTCAACAATAAATGTTAACGTCAGGGTTGCATATTTTTTCGCAGATTGTGCGCTGCCGAATCAGGAGTGTACTTGAAGTACACGACTGATTCAAAGCGTGCAAGATGCAAAAAAGATGCAATCAAAAGGTAACTTTTCTCTCCAGACTTTGCATTTCTTGTCGAACTGATTTTTAAATTTGATAAATGCTTTTATTTCCTGATACAGAGCCGTCTGTTATAAATACCATCGCCTCGGCCATTCTTTGGCGCTTTTTCCCGTACTCCTCAGTCACAGTGCAAAGGCACTGCTCCATCGTTGTCCGAAAAAAATCACTCAAAGACTGACCGCCCTGGCGTTAACATTTATTGTCGAACCGGCTCTTAGTGAATCCAAAAAAATAAGGATATTTTGTTTTTCATCCGATGAAGACATTCGGATTGTGTTAAGGATGCTATCTTTGCGACTATATAAAGTGGATAAGTTTCGGTCCAGAATCAGAGATATTATACGCATGCTTGCACCTGCGTATAACAGCGCAAACATATAAATGTCTCCCTGAGAAATCATAGCGTAGTTCTTTTGCATTACTGTAAGGACATTGCCATGCAGAAAATTTATCCCTGTTACGAGAGTCTGCAGATTGTCGGGTGTGCCCAAGGTAGACATCGAACGCATTACTTTGCGATACCTGATGCTTTTGACCTCAGTATCTGGTGAATTGAAATAAGACGTACATATATTGCTGGTGTGCTCCCATAAAATGGTATTTGATTTTAGCAGTGAAATGTATTGTTGTCTTTCAGGATTATCTGAATTTTTGTCAATTTTTGCCTGAAGTATCTTAGAATGGTTCTGTTCTTCAGTAATTTGCTCTGTCAGAGATGCGTTTGTATTTTCAAGTTTATTGATTTCATTATCTGTGAATTGTTTCAGACGCGTTATTTCGTTTTGTATTTCGTGTATAGTGTTGTCTTTCTTTAGATTACGGGCTCTTGCAATCCAGAAGTAAATTATAGCACAGAATATAAGTACAATGGCTATTGCAACTGCAAAATATATTCTATTGCGAGACTCTATTTTTGCGTTTTCAAGTAATTCGTCCTTGTAGTTAAGCTGTTCTGACATTATTGATTGTTGCAAGACACAGTATGTAACCTCATTATAGTATTTGCGAACGCTGTCGATAGCAATCTGGATTTTATCGGGTTGTCCGCTATTACAATAATACTCGGTGAGCAGCCAATAATAGCGGGCAAAATCATCGTTTGAGCATATTGAATTCTTTAAATAGGCCAGTTCAATTGAATCGACATGTTCACCGGCTTTAATTCTCAGTAAGAGGTCATAATAAAAGTCATTAAAGGAATTGGAATATTCCCGACCAAAAACCTGGTTTTTCAAATCAATGCAAGCCCTTGATTCTTTTAATTCACCTAAATCGGTTATGACAAAAATTTTGTAGTCAAGTCCATACAAGTATAGAGTGGGGTCATCTGTATATGCGACTGAGCCAATGATGCTATCGATAAGAGATATAGCCTTTGAACTTTGTCGACAACCATGCAAATCAAGTCCGAGGTCAAGTTTTGCGAATTTTTCATTCCTGTATTTTCCAGCCTTGTTATAACATTCAACTGCTTTGTATCTAAAGTCTGCAGCTTTAGAATAATAGTGGTTGGCATGATATATGTCTGCCAGTTTTTCGTAGATTTTAGCCAGCCAGTAGTTGTCTTGAATCTCTGAGGCAAGATTTTCTGCATACAACAGGTTTTTGAGCTGTTTTTGAGAGTTATTTAAGGATGAATAAATTTCAGCCTTATAAAACGCTGCACGCATTCGATCGAAATCGTTTCCGTTTTCCTGGAAAAAAACAAGCAAGGGCAATGCAGCCGTATCTGACATATCGAGCAAGTTGTTTTTTACGCGGGCCTGGGTATTAAGCAGTGCGTGGCGGGCACGGAGTTTTTCGCTTGTAAGCTTAATGGAATCAATGGTTTGTAGAATGGCCAATGCTGAATCCGGCTGATCTTCCATCAGCGAGTCGGCGTGGTCCAGACGTTGTTGAATGTCACTTCCGCCACAGGAAGCCAACATGTTAAAAAGAACAAATAATATGCCCAAGGTCTTTTTCATTGTACAAAGGTAAACAAAAAATCGGGATGAGTACACGATGGGCAGGAGAATTTTACCACTACTGTATCTACTGTTCTACTGCGCAGGTAAATAAAGACCAGAGAACTAAAGAACCAGAGATCAGAGAAAAACTATAGTTCTATGGATCTATGGTCTTAAAACATGGGCAGTAAAAAAACTATAGTTCTATGGTTCTATGGTCTTAAAACATGGGCAGTAAAAAAACTATAGTCCTATAGTTCTATAGTCTTAAAACTTAAGCAGTAAAAAAACTATAGTCCTATAGTTCTATAGTCTTATTATAGTCAAAGGCTGAACTGTGTAGGCAGGGATGCCTACACTCCGATGTAACGCCGGCGTTTCCGCCGACGTTACATAGAATGCAGTATTTCAGGTGATTATTACTTGCCGGTTTTACTCTTTAGATTGATTTCAGGACTGGGGTCCAGACCGCGGTTGCGCAGAAGCGCATCCACACTGGGGGCATGACCACGGAAGCTGATGTATAGCTCCATGGGGTCGACCGAGCCACCGCTTTCGAGTACGGTTGATTTGAATTTAGCCGCTGTCTCGGGATCGAAGATGCCTTTTTCTTTAAAGAGTTCGAAACCATCGGAGTCGAGTACTTCGGCCCAGAGGTAGGTGTAGTAGCCCGATGAATATTCATCGCTGCCGAATACGTGCTTGAAGTAGGGTGCACGATAGCGGTAGGTGAGTTCGGCGGGCATGCCAAGCTGCTGGTCGACTTGCTTCATGAAAGCTTCCACATCGACATCGTCGGTGGGATTGAGTTTGCCGAACTGCAGGTCGAGCAGGGCGGCACCGGCCAGCTCGGCGGTAGTGAAGCCCTGATTGTGTGTAGAGGCAGCTTGCAGACGTTCAATCATTTCATCGGGAATGGTGTCGCCGGTTATGTAGTGGTGTGCATATGTGCGCAGCAGTTCGGGTTCGAGAGCCCAGTGTTCGTGAATCTGCGAGGGCAGCTCTACGAAGTCGCGGTCGACGTTTGTTCCGGCCTGACCTTTGTAGCGTGCACGCGAAAGCATGCCGTGGAGACCGTGGCCGAATTCGTGGAACATTGTTTCTACTTCATCGAGTGTGAGCAGAGCCGGTGCGTCGGCGGTCGGACGCGAGAAGTTTCCGACGTTGTAGATAATCGGGCGTGATGACGCGCTGTCGTTCGACCACGAACCCTTGAATTCGCTCATCCAGGCACCCTGACGTTTGCTGGGACGCTGGAAGTAGTCGGTCATGAACACGGCAATGTGTTCGTCGGTCTTGGCATCGGTCACATTGTAAACGGTTACCGAGGGGTCGTATTTAGGCGCGTCGGGCATCTCGGTGAACTTGATGCCGTAGAGTTTTTCGGCCATGGTGAAAATGCCTTTGCGAACCGAGTCGATGGCGAAGTATTCGCGCACCTTCGATTCGTCGAGGTTGTATTTTTTCTGGCGTACTTTCTCGGCGTAATAGTAATAGTCGTAGGGGGCGATTTTGAAGTCGGCGCCTTCGGCATCGGCCAGGGCCTGCATTTCGGCAACTTCCTCATGAACACGTTTCACGGCGGGGCGCCAGATTTGCATCAGCAGGTCTTCGGCGGCCTGGGTGGTCTTGGCCATTACCTTGTCGGTCTGCAGCGAGCCGAAGTCTTTATAGCCGAGGAGTTTGGCCTTTTGGGCGCGGAGTTTCAGAATGTCGCTGATAACGGGCAGGTTGTTGGTTTCGCCGGTTGTGGCCTGGGTGGTGTAGCCTTCGTAGATTTTGCGGCGGAGTTCGCGGTTGTCGGCGTATTGGAGCAGAGGCAGACGGCTGGGGGCGTGTAGGGTGAATACCCAGTGGCCTTCGCCCAGGCCCCTGTTCTGAGCTTCTTCGGCGGCAACGGCGATGCTCGATGCGGGCAACCCTGAGAGTTCATCTTTGTTGTCGACCACTACTGCAAACGAGTTGGTGGCCTCAAGCAGGTTTTTGTTGAATTTCAGGTAGAGTTCCGACAGCTTTGTGTTGATGGTGGAGAGTTCTTTTTTCTTTTCTTCCGACAGCAGGGCGCCGTTGCGTACGAAGTCTTTGTAGGTTTCGTCGACCATACGCATCTGGTCGGGGGCAAGGCTGAGTTCGTTGCGGTGGTCATAGACGTATTTAATGCGCTCGAACAGTTTGGCGTTCATCATCACTTCGTCGCCGTGCTGCGAGTAAAGTGGCATGAATTCTTCGGATATAGCCTGGAGTTCGTCCGATGAGTTCGATTCGGTGAGTGCGCCGAACACATACACCACTTTCTGGAGAATCTCGCCGGAGTTGTCGAGGGCGAGAATAGTGTTGTCGAAGGAGGGGGTTTCGGGATTTTCGGCTATGGCCTTGATTTCTTCGTTGTGCAGACGTATGCCTTCGCGCAGTGCGGGCATGTAGTCGTCGTTTGTGATTTTGTCGAAGGGCGGAATTTCGTAGGGCGTGTCGTAGGCTTCAAGGAACGGGTTTGTCCGTTTTGAGTCGGTACACTGGTAGCCTGCGGCCCCGATGAGGGCGATAGCAGCCATTGCAAAGAATTTGTTCATGATACGAGTTTTGGAAAAGGTTGTAGTTTTGAAAAAAGGGCGTATCAGATAGTACTGACACGCCCTTGAAGTATTGTCGGATCGGTGTCCTTCGGTTTAAGCCTTGCCGGCGCTGCCGAGAACGTTTACGATTTTGTGTTTGTAGAGTTTTTCCATGTTGTCGCGGGCCGGGCCGAGGTATTTGCGGGGGTCGAATTCGGCCGGTTTTTCAGCGAATACGCGGCGTACGGCGGCTGTCATAGCCAGGCGGCTGTCGGAGTCGATGTTGATTTTGCAAACAGCGCTCTTGGCAGCCTTGCGGAGCTGCTCTTCGGGGATACCGATTGCATCGGGGAGTTTGCCGCCGAACATGTTGATGGTGTCGACTTCGTCCTGGGGCACTGATGAGGAACCGTGGAGAACGATGGGGAAACCGGGGAGTTTGGCCATAACAGCATCGAGAACGTCGAAAGCCAGCGGCGGGGGCACGAGTTTGCCTTCTTCGTTGCGGGTGCACTGTTCGGGAGTGAATTTGTAAGCTCCGTGCGAGGTGCCGATCGAGATGGCGAGCGAGTCGCAGCCGGTGCGGGTGGCGAAGTCGATTACTTCTTCGGGGTCGGTGTATGTGTGGTGGTCCGACGAAACTTCGTCTTCAACGCCGGCGAGAACGCCGAGTTCGCCTTCAACGGTTACATCGTGCTGGTGGGCGTAGTCAACAACCTGCTTTGTGAGGGCTACGTTTTCTTCGTAGGGGAGGTGTGAACCGTCGATCATTACCGAAGAGAATCCGCAGTCGATACAGCTCTTGCAGAGTTCGAAGCTGTCGCCGTGGTCGAGGTGGAGCACAATCTGGGGATTTTCCCAGCCGAGTTCCTTTGCGTATTCTACAGCGCCCTGTGCCATGTAGCGCAGGAGGGTTGCGTTTGCATAGTTGCGTGCACCTTTTGAAACCTGGAGGATAACCGGAGATTTTTCTTCCGAGGCAGCCTTGATGATTGCCTGGAGCTGCTCCATGTTGTTGAAGTTGAATGCGGGAATTGCATATCCGCCTTCGATGGCCTTTTTGAACATCTCGCGTGTGTTTACGAGGCCGAGTTCTTTGTAGCTTACCATAATTGGCTATTGATTTTATGTTGGGTTGTTTTGTTGCCTTTTGGGCCGAAATGGCCTTTGCGACTGCAAAGTTACTGATTTTTTTTGTAATTTTGCAATTCAAAATAAGTAACATTAAGAAATTATATATATTTATGGCATTACAATGCGGTATCGTGGGCCTGCCTAATGTAGGAAAGTCCACTCTTTTCAACTGTCTGTCGAACGCCAAGGCGCAGTCGGCCAATTTCCCTTTTTGTACCATCGAACCGAATGTGGGTGTGATTACTGTGCCCGACGACCGTCTGACCCGGCTTGTCGAAATGTGCCAGCCTAAGTCGGTGGTGCCGGCCACGGTGGAGATTGTCGACATCGCAGGCCTTGTAAAGGGTGCTTCGCGGGGCGAGGGCCTGGGCAACAAGTTCCTGGCGAATATCCGTGAGACTGATGCGATACTGCATGTGCTGCGCTGCTTCGACGACGACAACATCACCCATGTCGACGGTTCGGTAGACCCCGTGCGCGACAAGGAGATTATCGACTATGAACTCCAGCTCAAAGATCTTGAGACTGTCGAGGCGCGTATCGCCAAGACTCAGAAAGCCGCGCAGACCGGCGGCGACAAGGTGGCAAAGTTCCAGTATGAGATTCTGGCGAGAATCAAAGAAGCGCTCGACAAGGGGCTGCCGGCCCGTTCGGTGAGCTTCGAGACTCCCGACGAGCAGAAGTTCGTCCGCGAGCTGTTTCTGCTTACCTCCAAGCCGGTGCTGTATGTGTGCAATGTCGATGATGCGTCGGCGGCCGGCGGCAACAAGTATGTCGAGGCTGTGCGCGAGGCTATAAAGGACGAGGGCAGCGGACTTATGGTGGTGGCGGCCCAGACCGAGAGCGAGATTGCCGAACTCGACACCTACGAAGAACGCCAGGAGTTTCTTCAGGAAATCGGACTTGAGGAGTCGGGTGTGTCGCGTCTGATCCGCGCGGCCTACAGCCTGCTTGATCTTCAGACCTATTTCACCGCCGGAGCCGACGAGGTGCGTGCCTGGACATTCATACGCGGCAGCAAGGCGCCTCGATGCGCCGGCATTATTCACACCGATTTCGAAAAGGGCTTCATCCGTGCCGAGGTAATCAAATACGACGATTATGTTACCCTCGGAGGCGAGTCGGCCGTACGCGAGGCCGGCAAGCTGTCGGTCGAAGGCAAGGAATACGTGGTGCAGGACGGCGACATAATGCACTTCCGCTTCAACGTATAGTGCGGTGCCGACAAGGATGCCGTGGCGACTACCGGAGCGACAGGGTGTCGACTCTCAGTATTTCGCGGCATCCGAGACTACGCGGCAGATCGCCGAGATATACGGCGTTGACCGGCATACCGCATATCTCGCCTGCCGGGAAATAGTAGTTCAGTGCCTGGTGGGTGTAGGTGTGCCCGGGTCGGTAATATCCGCGCAGGAAGCCGAATACACGGTCGAGCGGCGAGGCTGACGGGGTGTATTCGCCGAAGGTGATTTCGAGCGCGGGTTGCCCGCAGCTGTCGGGAGTATAATAGCATCCGTTACGGCCGTAGATGTTGTTTCGGCCCGGCAGCGAGGGCCATTGTGCCAAAGGCAGGTTGCCGTATCCTTCGGGTGCGTAAACTATGTCGGAGCCGCATTTCCATGCCCGGCCGAATATGTAGGCGGTGTTGCGGTATTTGCCGTCGATGCGCTGTATTATGGCTGCAGTATACCAGGGTTGCCGCATCCGGTCGGGAAACACGGTTTCGACAACGTGGCCTGTGCCGTCGGCAAGCGAGGCGTTGATGTGGCGGTGTACATCGCTCAGTGCTTTCTGGTCGGCGGCCAGCCGCCATGCCCACAGGCAATACACAAGCGCAGCGAGCACCCACAGGGCATTGCGGCACATCGGCGGCAGCAGCGGCTTGGGATGCCAGGTCGCAGCGAGCCGCAGTGTGAGGATTATGGCCACGCTGTATGCCATCCAGAGAATTCGCCCCCATGAAAGAAAATACAGCGACATAAGCATCGATACCGCCATCATGGCAAGCCAGGGCAGAGTGGAGCGCCATGCCAGCCGCCCCGACTTCAGTCCGTAGACTATGGCGCCGAGACAAGCCACAAGCGGTAGCCATGCCATTGCGATGCGGCTCAGACAAAGTCGAAGCTGTGCAAGATAGCCGCCGGTACCGGCCGATGACATTATTGCGGGGCTGTCGTCAAGAAAGCGTTGCCATGTGCCGGGCGACAGCATCATCAGTATTATGCCCAGCGAAAGTGTGGCGGCAAGGAGTTTGCGGCGTCGGTCGGCGCCGTTGCATATCATGTCGGTTGCCACATATGCCATGGCTGCGGCACCGAACGCCTCCTGCGACATGTGCATCTAACATTTGAAAAGGGACCCGGATAGCATTTGAAAATGGGACCACCCGGGATGGGGATGCAAAGATAATTA
>JAIDBM010000334.1 GCA_029056365.1 Muribaculaceae bacterium
AGGCGTATCTGGCCGGGCTGCTGGCGGTGGTGGTGTCGAGGAAGTGGATGAGAATTGCCGTCAAGACGGCGGTATATATATACTTTGGCTTTTTCGCGCTTGTCGAGACCGGATGTGTGATTCTGTTCGACAAGCCGCTCGGTGTGGATATGATAGGCCTGGCCCTGGAGACGAATCCGGCGGAGGCAGGCGGATTCTTCGAGGCATACTTCAGTGCCAGGCTTCTCACAGGATGGATGTCGGCTGCGGTTATTCTTGCGCTGGCCTCATGCACGGCTTTGCTGCTGCGCCGTATATGCCGCCGCAGCATTCCGGTATTGTCGCTGTGCACGGTGCTTGCCGCAATAGTCATGGCGGCCGGAGTCTGCCAGATGTTTTTTCTTGTGCGCGGACTTACAGCTCCGCCTTCATCGGTAAGAGGCATGCGTCATGGCGACAGAACCGACATTACTTTGCCTATTCAGCTTAATCTGGCCGATCCGCTGTTTAAAACCGCCGATCTCCTGAAGGAGTACAGGCAGATATATGCCGATATCGATAGGTGGCTCGCGATTCAGCCTACGGTAGCCGATTCCGCCATGGAGTGCGATTCAGTACGCGATTTCAACATAGTGCTTGTGATAGGCGAGTCGTTCATACGCAGCCACAGCAGTCTGTACGGATACCGCTTGCCTACAAATCCGTTGCTGGAAAAAGAACTGAAGGCCGGACGTCTGGTGGTGTTCAGCGACATGGCCACTCCTGCCAATCTGACTACCGAGGTGATGCGGAACATTCTGAACCTTAATGATGTGTCGGCCGGAGAGCCATGGCACGAATCGGTTTACTTTCCGGCGCTGGTGAAACGGGCAGGCTGGAATGTGTATCATTTTGACAACCAGACTGTAGGCGTGGGATCCGATTCAGGCATCAGTCGCCTGTTCTATTCCGACTTTAATATGGATTATACGCTCGATGGTGTGAGCGACAGTCTGTTTGCCTATGATGGTCCGTACGTTGATTATACCCGGAGAAAACTACGGAAGCGCAAGCCTGGAAAATGTATGGTCATGTACCATCTGCTCGGGCAGCATTTCCCGGCATCCGGGCGCTTTGAGGGACAGCCGGTGTTCTCTGCCGATGATGTCAAGGCACGGCTCAAAGATAAAACCGACCGACAGCTTGTGGCTGATTACGACAATGCCACATTATATAACGACCACGTTGTGGCCCGGATAATCGACTCATGGCGTGATACGCCCACTGTTTTGTTATATTTTTCGGACCATGGCGAGGATTTGCCCGACCTCGGTACGGTAGGCGGTCGTGTCAGTTCTAATCCCGACGACAAGGCATGGCTCGAACGTCAGTACCATATCCCGTTTATGGTATGGATGTCGGATGCTTTTATGCAGCATTATCCGGATTTGGCCAAACAGATACGGAGTGCGTCGGACCGCAGCGGAATGCTCGACAAACTGGGATATATCGTAATTGGTCTCACAGGCGCGAAAACCGACTTTTACAAGGCCGGGCGCGATATGTTCAGTCCGGACTACCGTCCGGAACCGCGTATAACGATAGGCGGTTTCAGCTGTGATTAGCTGAACAGGGCGCTTTGGCCGAAGATATTGTGAGAAGGAAAAATTTTTATGTCGGTCGACCTATAGGCTGCGGCCGATTGTTAATACATGTAAATTGCATAACGGAGTATGAAACATAGAACACAAAATAACAACCGGGGGCGGGGCGACTCCCGCCGTAGAAAATCGCGAAAGTCCGGCAGGTGTACAGCAATGGTGCTGTTGTCGGTGATAGTTGCCGGTGCGGTGGTTTTCGCTGTTGCTCACCGGGGATGCTCGGATTCGCCTGTCGCCGATGAGACCGAGGCCTTCCTGAATGCCTCGCAGTGGAGCGACACGCTCACCAACGCGGCATCTGAACTGGCACTTCTCCGGCCTATGGACAAGGAGATTGAAACCTTTATGGCCAGACACGGAATCAAGGGAATGCAGGTGGCCATGATGAGCCATGATTCGTTGCTGTATGCCAAGGGATATGGCTGGGCCGATAAGGAAAGGCGGGAGAAAATGACTCCCACATCCATGATGCGGATAGCGTCGGCTTCGAAACTGATTACGGCCATTGCCGTGATGCGTATGGTGGAAGAAGGCCGGATGCGGCTCGATTCAAAGGTGTTCGGCCCTGATGGAATACTGTCTGATTCGATATATACACGTGCTCTCGGCGATAAGAGAATGCTCGATATCACTGTCGACCACCTTCTGCTGCATAGAGGCGGATTCGGTCGTGGCGGCGGCGACCCTATGTTTTCAATGAAGGATATTGTAAAGAACAATGGACTAAAGGGTGCGCCGGGCAGCTGTCTATTATACAAATCT
>JAIDBM010000335.1 GCA_029056365.1 Muribaculaceae bacterium
ACCCAACGCTGATAAAGCAGGCTGCTCACAGCTCCGGTGCTTATCGGACGCACTGTCACATCGCCGTTCTTACGGCCCTTGCGCTCCACTGTCAGACGTACCTTACGGCCTGCCTTGCCTTCAAGCAGCGGGAAGTAGTCCTTGCCTGCGGCAACCGCCACACCGTCGATATGGGTTATCACATCGCCCGGACGTATATCGGCGGCTACAGCCGACAACGGACCACGGGCTATTACTTCCGACACCTTCAGTCCGTCGCCATTGTACGATTCATCGAAGAACGCTCCGAGATTGCCCACTTCCGGCGCACCGTAAGGACTGGAGAAGCGGCCTCCGGTATGCGAAGCGTTAAGTTCGCCGAGTATTTCGCTGAGCAGTGTGGCAAAGTCGCGGTTGTTGTTGATGTAGGGCAGGAAGCGGCGATATGCCTCGCCATAGCCTTTCCAGTCAACTCCGTGGAGATTCACATCATAGAATTTTTCGGCTACCTGCTGGAGCATATGGTCGTAGATATACTCCCTCTCAAGCGACGGATGACGATTGTAGTCGGCGCTGAAACTGATAGTTTCGGCCGAACCCGACGGCAGACTGATTTTGCGCATTCCGCCTCCGGAAATCACAAACAGATTGTTTCCTTTGGCATCTGCCGCGAAACCGCCGCTCACATTTTTTGCCAGCAATCTGGTTTCATCGTCTTTTATGTTCTTGACGTAAAGGTTGGCTTCACCTTCAGGCGAGTATGCGGTATAGTAAAGCATTTCTCCGTCAGGGTCGAGGTAATAGTCGCCGAGGAAACCCGACATGTCGGTAAGACGCACGCGACGGTATTTGCGGTTTGCAAGATCGAATTTAAGCGGTTTTACCTTTTCGATTTTTACCTCGGTGGAATCCTTGTCCTTTTCGTCATCGTCTTTTTTGTTCTTGTCGGCTTCTTCGGCCAGAGCCTTTTCTTCTTCGGTATAGTTGAACTCATCCCAGGCCTCGCCGTCAAGCACCATAAGCACAATGTCGGTGGTATTGCCCCAGCTTCCGTGACTCTTCATGCCATAACGGCCTGTCTCATAAGCAAACGCCTTGCCGCCGAGCGCCCATTTCGGATTGCCGTCGGAGTAGCCGCTTTCTGTAAGGTCTACCACCTCACTGCCATCGGCCTTTACAAGTGCTATATCGGTGTTGTTCCAGCCGCCTACCCCTATATAGCTTGCCAGTAGCCATTTGCTGTCGGGTGCCCACTGGAACGAAACATCACCGTCGACATAGGAATAGTTGTATTTTCCTTCAAGGGCTGTGTTTACCTTCTTCGATTTCACATCTATAACCTTCAGCTCCGTACGGTTTTCGAGGAAAGCGACTTTCTTTCCATCCGGCGAGAACATGGGCTGCTGGGCCGAAGTCGCACAGCTGTAGAGGGGTTCCTCCACTATTTCGGTGGCGTAGGCAAGACGTTTTTCCTTGTCGTCGGCGGGTTTGGCGATAAACAGCTGCCAGTGTCCGTTGCGGTCGGAATCATACACCAGACTTTTGCCGTCAGGCGAGAAATTCACGACACGTTCCTGCGCGGGAGTCGCGGTTATGCGCTTTGTTGTTTCATATTTCACCGAAGTGACATATATGTCGCCCCGCAGCACGAAAGCCACTTCCTCGCCATTGGGCGACACTGCCATGGAGCTTGCGCCGGCGTTCACATATCGCTTCACCAGATCGGCGTCATAGTCGTCGCCCACTATCTCCACGTTTATTTTTTCAGGCTGCGCTCCCGGCCGTTGTACATAGAGTTCACCGTCCCAGCTGAAAGCAAGAGTGCCGTCGTCGGCCGCCGATAATGTGCGCACCGGATGCACTGAAAACTTGGTAAGCTGGCGTTTGGCGTTTCCGGCAAGATTATTTGTCCATACGTTGAGAGTGCCGTCTTCTTCCGACACATAATAATAATTGTCGCCTTTGCCCCACACCGGATTCATGTCGTGGCCGTTGAACGAGGTGAGCTTCGAGTACCGGTCGCCGTCTTTCATCCATACATCCGAAGTGCCCGAAGAACGCTCATGCTTGCGCAATATATCCTCATAACCTTTTTTGTCGCCATATAACACCCTGCCTGAGGCATCGACCGACGCCGAAGTCATGGGCAGCGACACATACATAGCCGGACGTGATCCCGGAGTGTCGACATCTACAACATAAACCTGACTCTGGAACGGACCCTGAGCCGCTGCAAGCGCCGGCTGGAGCGAAGCGCTGAAAAGCAGACGGGAGCCATCGAGCCATGCAAGCGGTGTTTCACGCCCTGAATGTGTGGTTACACGCACAGGAGTGCCGCCTGTCGCAGGCATAACAAAAATATCATCGCTGCCGCGACGGTCGCTGCTGAACGCTATACGGCTGCCGTCGGGACTCCACACCGGAGTTCCGTCAAAGCCCGGGTCAACCGTAAGACGCAAAGCCCGGCCACCTGTGGCGGGCACTGTGTAGATGTCGCCTTTATACGTAAAGGCCACTGTCCGGCCATCAGGCGAGATGGCACTGTTGCGCAGCCATAATGGCGCTTCCGCCGAGGCGCCAAGAGCCACGCCTGCAGTCAGGAGAGAGATTACGATATGCTTCATTACTTTATCAAGAAAATGTGTTGGATTTGCAAAAGTACTTATTTTTTTCGAATATCGCAACCCTTTGAGACGACTCCGGTCGATTCAATAATTTAGGGCAAATATTTTGAGTATTGACTGAATTTACGTAATTTTGTGCTCAATGAACAGGAAAGACCAAAGCAAAACAGGCATAGCAGTACGTTTCGCCCTACTGGGCGTGATATGGCTGGCACTTGTCGCAGCCATAATACTGCGCACCGAAAAATTCACTCTATACCAAGCTTTTGTCATTGTGGCATCGGGCATAATAGTGTTCGTGCCAATGTATAAGAAATATATAGGAAATGATGGAAAACATTAGTTCCTCGACTTCAGAACCGAACCTGCTTTCGGCCATCGGATCGCCGGCCGACCTGCGCAAGCTGCCAAAAGAGCAGTTGCCGCAGCTATGCGCCGAAATAAGGCAATTCCTTATAGCCGAATTGTCGTGTAATCCGGGACATTTCGCCTCGAGCATGGGCGCGGTGGAACTTACCGTGGCCCTGCATTATGTGTTCAACACGCCTTACGACCGCATAGTATGGGACGTGGGGCACCAGGCCTACGGGCACAAACTTCTCACAGGACGCAGAGAGGCATTCAAGGCCAACCGCAAGCTTGGTGGCATAAGCGGGTTCCCGAGTCCGTCGGAAAGCGAATACGACACCTTTACTGCCGGACACGCGTCAAACTCAATTTCGGCGGCCCTGGGCATGGCTGTGGCAAGCGAGCTGCATAACGACCAGCCCCGGCGGAATGTAGTGGCCGTGATAGGCGACGCCTCTATAAGCGGCGGCCTGGCATTCGAAGGCATAAACAACGCCGCCAATACGCCAAACAACCTACTCATTATCCTGAACGACAACGACATGAGCATCGACTCCAATGTGGGGTCGCTAAACTCCTACATGGCTCATCTGACCACCTCCAGGAGTTATAACGATGTACGTTACAAACTCTATCAGGCCCTGAGGAAAATGGGAGTGGTGAACGAACGCTCGAAAGGTTCGATAATGCGGTTCAACAACAGCCTGAAATCGCTTCTGGCTCATCAGCAGAACATATTCGAAGGACTCAACATCCGCTATTTCGGCCCGTTCGACGGACACGACATAGACAGCATCGTGCGCGTACTTAACGACATACGCGACATGAAAGGCCCCCGCATCCTGCATCTGCGCACCGTAAAAGGCAAAGGATACGCTCCGGCAGAGCAAGACCCCGCACACTGGCATGCTCCCGGGCTTTTCAACCCCGAAACAGGCGAGAGGGCCGAAGGCAAGCCGTCGTCGGAGCCAAAACCGATGAAATTTCAGGATGTGATGGGCCAGGCCCTCACCACTCTCGCCAGAACCGACCAAAACATCGTGGGAATAACAGCCGCAATGCTCTCGGGCACGTCAATGGCCACAATGCAGGCCGAAATGCCCCACCGGGTGTTCGATGTAGGCATCTCCGAAGGTCATGCGGTGACATTCGCCGGCGGTCTGGCCAAAGACGGACTGAAGCCCTTCGTGGCCATATATTCCAGTTTTCTGCAACGTGCCTACGACCATATAATACACGATGTAGCGATACAGAACCTGCCGGTAACACTGTGCATCGACCGCGCGGGTCTGGTAGGTGAAGACGGTCCGACACACCACGGCGCCTTCGATCTGAGCTACCTCCGGTCGATACCGAACATGACAGTAGGCGCACCCTCCGACGAGCAGACACTCCGCGACATGCTGTACACTGCGGCCTCGACCCCACACGGACCCATGGCCATACGTTATCCGCGTGGCGCCGGCCGTACAATACCGCCATTCCCGCCCATGCAGCATGCCACACCTGGCAAAGGACGTGTGCTCGCTGAAGGCGACAGCGATGTGGCCGTACTCTCGCTGGGCGTCACAGAAGCCGCCGAAGCCGTGCGCATGGCCGCCGAACAGAACGGCATAAAAGCCACTCTTTACGACATGCTGTGGCTGAAACCGCTCGACAACAGCATACTCCATGAAGTGGCTACTCGCTTCAGGCGCATAATAACAGTTGAGGACGGATGCCGCCAGGGCGGCTTCGGAAGCGCCGTACTCGAATGGCTTGCCGACAGCGGTTTCGGCAACGTGGAAGTGAAGCGAATCGGAATCCCCGACCGCTTTATCAGCCAGGGTACCCCTGCACAGCTGCGACAGATATGCGGTATCGATGCCGAATCAATACGCCGCGCAATTGTAAACCAAAACGCTACGCTATGAAAATAGTGATTGCCGGGGCCGGTGAGGTGGGTTCTCACCTGGCCAAACTGCTTTCGACCGAAGATCAGGACATTACCCTGATTGACCGTGACGCCGACAAGCTCCAGACTCTCGATGCCAACTACAACCTGCTCACAATCGCAGGCAATCCGACCTCCTTCTCGACTCTGCGCGAAGCCAATGTGGGTTCGTGCGACCTTTTCATAGCCGTAACCCCCTATGAAACCGACAACGCCGTTGCCTGCGCCATGGCACGTTCGTTCGGCGCCAAACGCACCGTAGCCCGTATCGACAGCTATGACTATATGGATCCGCGCAACCGCGATTTTGTGAACCGTATCGGAGTCGACCGGGTGATATATCCCGAATTCCTTGCCGCAGCCGAAATCATCACCGCACTGAAACACTCATGGGCACGCAACTGGTTCGAACTGCACGATGGCGAAATAATTCTTGTAGGAGTGCGTCTCGGAGCCAATGCCCGCTTCTGCGGCATGCAGCTCAAAGATCTCGCCACCCTGAGCCACCACTTCCATATATCAGCCATAAGGCGCAACCACGAGACTATTATTCCCGGCGGCTTCGACACCATGCAGGAAGACGACATACTGTACATTACCACAAAACGCGAACATATCGACGAACTGCTCGTTCTCACCGGCAAGACAAACCATAAAATCAAACGCGTACTGGTGATGGGCGGAAGCAAAATCGCCGTCCGCCTTGCCAACATGATGGACGACCGGTTCCGGCTTACCATAATCGACAACAATCTCGAACGCTGTCATAAACTGCCCCAGCTCTGTCCCGACTGCTCGATAATACACGGCGACGGACGCGATGTCGAGACTCTCGCCGATGCAGGAATCGACGAGATGGATGCATTCATAGCTCTTACTGCAAGCAGCGAGACAAACATACTCGCGTGTCTTACCGCCAAAGAAATGGGCATAAAGAAAACTGTGGCCGAAGTCGAGAACATTCAGTTCATCTCACAGGCCGAAGGCCTGAACATAGGCACTACAATAAACAAGAAACTCCTGGCATCAAGCACCATATTCCAGCTCATGATCGACAGCGATGCCTCGAACGCACGCTGTCTGGCCCTGACCGATGCCGAAGTGGCGGAACTTGAAGTACGAGAAGGCTCCCGGCTCACCAAAGCGCCGGTCAAAGACCTGCGTCTGCCACGCGACATCACTCTCGGCGGACTTATCCGCGACGGCAAAGGCATGCTTATCAGCGGTATGACCCGCATACAGCCCGGCGACCATGTGCTCACATTCTGTCTGGCCGGAGCAATACGCAAAGTAGAACGTCTTTTTTCATGACCATGCGCCACATCGAACGTCATGTAATAAATATTCCCGTGCTGCTCCGCGTGGTGGGATGGCTGCTGCTTATCGAAACACTGTTCATGCTCGTGCCATTGTCGACATGCCTGTATTTTCACGAGGCCGACTGGCTATGTTTCGCGGCGAGTTGCGGAGTTACACTTGTCACCGGACTTTGTCTGACCCGTCTCATCCGTCCGTCGCACAACCACATGGGCAAACGCGAAGGCTTTTTGTTAACGGCGCTGGTATGGGTGGTGTTTTCGGTTTTCGGAATGCTGCCGTTCATATTCTGCACCACACCCATAAGTGTCACCGATGCATTTTTCGAGGCCATGTCGGGTTTCACCACAACCGGAGCCTCGGTACTTGACTCCATATCACACATGAGCCACGGAATACATATGTGGCGCGCGCTGATGCAATGGATCGGCGGAATGGGTATAATTCTTTTCACTCTGGCGGTGATTCCGATGCTGAACCATTCGGGGGGAATGCAGATGTTCAACGCCGAAGTCACAGGTATAACACACGACAAACTGCGCCCGCGTATCAGTCAGACGGCAAAAAGCCTGTGGATGATATATATTTCGCTGACAGCCATACTGATAATACTACTCTGGATTGGCCCTATGACAGGTTTCGAAAGCATATGCCATGCCTTCGGGGCCATCAGCACCGGCGGCTTCTCGACAGCCGAAGAGAGCATCGAGGCCTGGAATTCGGTATATGTGAAAGTGGTGATAACAGTGTTCATGTTTCTCGGAGGCGTGAATTTCGGCCTAATATTCAAAACTGTCAGCGGCCAGTGGCAACAGGTGCGCAAAAACGATGTTTTTAAGGTTTACGTAGGCACAATTGCCGTGATGCTTGTGCTGTTTGCGGCCTCCATAGCAGCCACCGGCGCGGTAAGAAGCTGGGAAGACCTGAGCATAAACCCGCTTTTCGCCATAGTTTCAACCATCACGTCCACCGGATATTCGGTAGGCAACTTCGAGGCCTGGGGACCGTTCGTGCTGTCGCTTACATTCCTTATGATGTTCTGCGGCGCCTGCGCCGGAAGCACCAGCGGCGGAGCGAAACTCGACCGTATACTGTTTCTGGTAAAGAACTGTCGCAATGAAATCTACCGCTGCATTTATCCCAACAGCATACGCCCGGTAAAAGTCAACGGCAAAGTCGTGAACCCCGACCTTGTAAACAAGGTGATAGCTTTTCTGTGCCTGTATATGATTCTGGTGTGCATCGGAGGCACATTGCTCACAGCCATGGGCCTGCCACCGGTCGACTCGTTCTTTTCGGCTTTCAGCTGTCTGTCGAACACCGGTCTCGGAGCCGGAGTCACCGGCTATGGAGGCAGCTACTCCCTGGTGCCCGACGCCGGCAAGTGGCTATTGTCGCTGCTCATGCTTATAGGACGTCTGGAACTGTTCACCGTTCTGCTGCTGTTCGTTCCAAGCTTCTGGCATCGCTGACAGACGTGGCTCCAAGCCAACGCTCTGAACACGGCGCAGTTCGCCTGAAACCGAGTCCGATGCCGCACTTGCACAAATGGGAAATTCTAAGTAACTTTGCACAACGCCTCTAAAAGGCGACATCTGATTATGATTGAAGTAGGACTACCATATGAAGCCTCGCACAAAATGCGCGACCTCATCGACGACAATTACCAGCTGCTGATGGTAATAAGCCGTTTTGGAATACCGCTCGGCTTCGGCAACCGCACCATTGCCGAGATATGCCGGGACCGTAATGTCGACTGCGACACATTCCTGGCCGTAGCCAACTACATCAGCGGGAAAGCGTTCGACAGAAATCCTATCGACCTGAAATCAATGATGGAATACCTTCAGAGCGCCCACCGCTACTTTCTGGATTTCAATCTGCCGGATATCCGGCGGAAACTCATCGATGCCATCGACTGTTCGGGAGCCGACAGCGCCGCTCTGCTGATTCTGAAATTTTTCGATGAATATGTCCGCGAAGTCCGCCGACATATGGAATACGAGAACTCCACCGTTTTCGACTATGTGGCCCAGCTTCTCGAAGGACATCCATGCGGTCAGTTCACAATATCGGTGTTCGCCGCACATCACCACTCCATAGCATCGAAGCTGATGGAACTGAAAGATATTCTCATACGCCACTATCCTGAAAAAGACGACAGCAACAAGCTCAACGCCGTACTGTTCGACATTATAAGCTGCGAACAGGATCTCACATCGCACTGCGCCGTCGAGGACCAGCTGTTCGTTCCCGCCGTGGCCATCGCCGAAGAAAACCTCCGGCAGCTATCCGACGACAGCTGCGACGACAGCGAAATCCAGCCGCAGGACGACAAACAGGACGACGGCAAACTCGACTCTCTCAGCCTGCGGGAAAAAGAAATCATAGTATACATCGCAAAAGGACTCAGCACCAAGGAAATAGCCGACAAACTATGTATTTCGGCACACACCGTGGCCACACATCGGCGAAACATCAACGAGAAACTCGACATACACTCATCGGCAGGTCTGGCTATTTTCGCCGTGATAAACCAGCTGGTGTCACTTGAAGAAGTAAAATGAACTACGCCAGAATAATACACCTGAAAAAAATACCCGACTCGCGCGGAAACCTTACCGCCATCGAGCAGCTCGACGATGTGCCCTTTGAAATCAGACGCGTATACTGGATTTTCGATGTTCCGGGCGGAGAAAGGCGAGGAGGCCACGCATACCGCCAGGGCCAGGAACTGATAATTGCCTTGAGCGGCAGCTTCGATGTAACTACCGACAACGGCCGCGAAAGCGACACCTTCAGTCTCAACCGGTCGTACTACGGCCTTTATATCCCGGCAGGCACATGGCGTGAGATTAGCAATTTCAGCACAAACGCAATTGCTCTGATAGTGTCGTCGACCGACTACAACGAAGAAGACTACATACGCGACTACAACGAATTTGAAACTTATGCCGAACAGAAACAGCAGCACGGTTGACGATGCCCGCATAATAACACTCGACCCGCACCACAGCGAGCGTAAAGGCGACCTTTGCGTGGTACAGGGCATGCACACTGTGCCATTTCCGGTTGAAAGAGTGTTTTATATATATGACGTGCCGGCAGGAGCCGAAAGAGGCGTGCATTCGCACATCCGCGACCACGAGCTCATAGTGGCTGTAAGCGGCAGCTTCGCCGTAAAGGTCGATGACGGATACCGGTCCAGAGTGTTCATGCTCAA
The DNA here is from genome assembly GCA_029056365.1 of Muribaculaceae bacterium. GTDB lineage: Bacteria > Bacteroidota > Bacteroidia > Bacteroidales > Muribaculaceae > CAG-873. Next base: position 9,425 of record JAIDBM010000335.1, read on the forward strand.
ACGCCCGTACGAAATGCTCCACATCCCGCCCGGACTGTGGGTACAGCTTTTCGACTTCTCTTCGGGTTCGGTGGCACTTGTCATGTGCCGCTACGGCTACGATAAAAGCGACTATATAAACTCTTACTCCGAATTCCTAAAACTGAAGTCATGAAACATATGATCATCGCGGCTATAATAACCCTGACAGCCGGAGCATTACATGCAGCCGACCCGATGTCCACAAGCTACACTCCGTCGCAGTGCGAAGGATCGCTGACGCCATATCCGTCCGATGTGAATCCGGCGGTGTTCCCCGACTCTCTCACACCGGTGTTCATAAACCATGTCGGACGCCACGGCGCCCGCTATCCGGCTTCGTCGGCCAACTGCCTGGCTCTGCGAAAGGCGCTCGAACGCGCCGACTCAGCGGGCACAATCACTCCGGCCGGACGGAAACTGCGCCTGCTCAACGAAAAAGTGATTTCAATGAGCACTGACCGCTGGGGCGCGCTCGACTCACTCGGCATGGCCGAACAGCGCTCCATTGCCACACGCATGTTCTATAATTTCGGAGAGGCGTTCTCTGGCGGTACGGTAAACGCCATATCGAGTTATTCGCCCAGAGCCATGATGAGCATGTACAGCTTCACGCACCAGCTCGACCGTATGGACAACCGCATCAACTTCGTTACCACAACCGGTAGGATGAATTCGCCGCTCATGCGCTTCTTCGACCTTGACGAGGATTTCGTAAAATATAAAAAAGACGGACCATGGGTAGAGAAGTATAACGAGTATGTGACCGCATACTGCCCTACCACGGCCATCGACAAGGCACTGGGCCGCAACTACCCCTATAAATCCGAACGCGAGAAACAGCAGCTCGCGCTTATCGAATACTATGTCGTGGCCGGATGCTCGGCGATGTCGCTCGACTGCAATTCGTCGGAATTCTTTACCAAAGACGAATACAACGCGCTCTGGAGCTGCTTCAACCTCCGGCAGTATCTGTGCCGTACCGCCACTACGGTATCATCGCTTCCGGCCGACATCGCGGCCGAGCTGCTCACAAACCTCATCACTACCACCGAAGATTTTATTGAAGGAAACTCTACGGCTTCCGTGCAGCTGCGGTTCGGCCACGCCGAAACCCTTATGCCGCTGCTGTCGCTCCTGCATCTGCCCGGATGCTATTATCTTACAAACTATTTCGACACCGTAGGCCAGCACTGGCGCGACTTCGATGTAGTGCCGATGGCGGCAAATCTGCAGATGATTCTGTTCAAAGCCAAAGCCAGCGGCAGATATTATCTTCGTGTTGACCTGAACGAGAAGCCGGTTTCACTCATCCCGAACAATACAGCCAAGTACATTCCATGGACACAGGCCCGCGAATACATGCTCCGCTGCCTGCCCCTGTGACACACAACTTAAGGCACATAAAACAGCGGAGGCATTCCCGGGCGGGAATGCCTCCGCTGTTTTATTGAGCCGGCCCTGACATCAGTTTTCCGGCAGAAGTTCTTCCGCTTCCTTGTTTTTGGAACCGCAGCCACAGGCATCGGTTTTTATAATCACAAGGAGCACCTTCGATTTATCCACGGCATACACCTCATGCACAGTTCCGGCCGACATGGTGAAATAGTCGCCACCTTCGAGTTCACGCCGCTCACCGTCGACAACAAAGGCCATATTGCCCTCCAGAACCTGCACCAGAGCATCGCCCGGAGCCTTATGACTCGTTATTACAGTACCCTGGTCGAAAGCCATCAGGGTAATCTGTCCGTTATCGTTTTTTACAAGATCCAAAGCCGCTATGCGGCCCTGCTGGTAATCCAAAGCTGATTTAAGTTTCATAATCCGTATGTTTTGATGTTTATGTTCTATACAGAAAAAACATCTGCGGCAGACAAAGTATCTCCGTTTATAATATTTTAACCTCCCGGCTAATATTCAATAAAAGCATTGTCCGGTATGCGTTTTTTCGCTAACTTCGCGCCATGAAAAGAAAAAAAACGGCAAAAAAATGGATTCTGGCTCTTGCCTGCCTGCTAATAGCTGCGGCCACCGGCTCATGGCTGGCCTGGCTATACGTCAACTATAATTTCAGCGGCCATGACGCCGTGCGATTCTATATCCCAGCCAACGCATCGGCAGCCGACATAGCCGACACCCTGAACAAAAAACTCGGCGACCGATTCGGCAACCGCGTGTTCAACCTGTGGAAAGCACAGGACTCCGACCCGGCAAAAGCCTTCGGTTCATATGTGGTGCGTCCAGGCGACAAAGCAGTTACCATCAGCCGCAATCTGCGTTTCAACCGACAGACACCGCTGAAAATAACCCCGGCGAACGCACGCACACTCAACCAGCTCTACCAGCGTATAGCCGGCAAAATGGCCTTCAACCCCGAACAGCTACGCTCCGCAGCCGACTCCGTTCTGCGTGCCGCAGGATTTTCCGACTCGACCAAATTCCCGGCCGCTTTCCTGCCATATACCTACGAACTCTACTGGACCGACTCGCCCGAAAAATTCATGAACGATGTAGTAGACGCATATAAACGCTTCTGGTCGGACTCCCGGAGAGCCAAAGCGAAAAAACTCGGTCTCACCCCTGTCGACGTCACAACCATTGCATCGATAGTAGAGGAAGAAACGGCAAAACCCGATGAACGGCCCGCTGTGGCCCGGCTGTATCTGAACCGTATTCACAAAGGAATGAAACTGCAGGCCGACCCGACCGTGAAATTCGCCATCGGCGATTTCTCCATACGCCGTATAACATCGCCGATGCTGCAGACACTATCGCCTTACAACACATACCGGGTTAACGGTCTGCCTCCTGGCCCCATACGCATAGTCGAAACCGCAACAATCGACGCCGTTCTCGACTCCAGAGAGCACCCCTACCTGTACATGTGTGCCAAAGAAGAC
>JAIDBM010000336.1 GCA_029056365.1 Muribaculaceae bacterium
TGCGTCAGCGCGAACTTAACAATAAATAATCCCAAGAAATGGAAACAAGAAACTTAAGAAAAGAACGTATTGGGGTTGTGTCGAGCAACAAGGGTGACAAGACCATCACCGTGACTGTGAAATGGAAAGAAAAGCACCCCATCTATGGCAAGTTTGTGAACAAGACAAAGAAGTATCATGCTCATGACGAAAAGAACGAATGTTCTGTGGGCGATACCGTACGTCTGATGGAGACTCGCCCTCTGAGCAAAACCAAAAGATGGAGATTAGTTGAAATCATCGAAAAAGTTAAGTAAGCAATGATACAGACCGAATCGCGCCTTACTGTTGCTGACAACAGCGGCGCAAAAGAAGCACTCTGCATCCATGTACTCGGCGGCACAGGTCGTCGCTATGCCTCGGTTGGCGACATCATAGTAGTGTCCGTTAAAAGTGTTATCCCCAGCTCCGATGTCAAGAAGGGCACCGTTTCAAAGGCTGTGGTTGTACGCACAAAGAAGGAAATACGCCGTGCCGACGGCAGCTACATCCGTTTCGACGACAATGCATGCGTGCTTCTGAACAACGCCGGCGAACTCCGCGGCACCCGTATCTTCGGACCGGTTGCCCGTGAGCTCCGTGCAACTAACATGAAAATCGTCTCATTGGCTCCGGAAGTACTCTAAAGCTAACAAGTAAAACAGAAAGAAAGTAATGAGCAAAATCAATATCAAAAAGGGTGACAACGTCATTATTCTCGCCGGCGAAAGCCGTGGCGAGAAAGGACGTGTGCTCAACGTAGACCGCGAAAAGCAGCGTGTTCTCGTGGAGGGTGTCAACATGGTCACCAAGGCTACCAAGCCTTCGGCCAAGCACCCCCAGGGTGGCCTTGTAAAAATCGAGGCTCCTATCCATATTTCTAATGTAAGCCTTATCGATCCTGTTTCGGGTAAAGCCACCCGTATATCTATCAAACGTGAAGATGGCAAAAAGGTTCGTATCGCTAAAAAATCAGGAAAGGAAATCAAGTAATGAGCACTACTCTTCACAACGACTACAAGGAACGTATCGTTCCCGCCCTTGTTAAGGAATTCGGCTACACTACCGTGATGCAGGTGCCCAAGCTCAAGAAAATCGTAATCAACCAGGGTCTTGGCGCTGCCACTCAGGACAAGAAACTGATTGAGACCGCAATCAACGAGCTTACTGCAATCACCGGCCAGAAGGCTGTGGCCACTCTTTCGAGAAAGGATATCTCGAACTTCAAGCTTCGTAAGAAAATGCCTATCGGCGTAATGGTTACTCTTCGTCGCGACAAGATGTATGAGTTCCTTGAGCGTCTTATCCGTGTTGCGCTTCCCCGTATCCGCGACTTCAAGGGTATCGAAGGCAAGCTCGATGGCCGTGGCAACTATACTCTCGGTGTGACCGAGCAGATTATTTTCCCGGAAATCAACATCGATGCTATCAACAAGCTTATGGGTATGAACATCACCTTCGTTACTTCGGCCAACACCGATGAAGAAGGATTCGCCCTGCTGAAGCAGTTCGGACTTCCGTTCAAGAACAAATAATAAACGTCAAAAGCTAATACACCAATATGGCTAAAGAATCAATGAAGGCCCGCGAGGTGAAGCGTGCCAAACTCGTGGCCAAGTATGCCGCAAAGAAGGCTGCCCTCAAGGCTGCCGGCGACTATGAGGCATATCAGGCTCTGCAGCGTATACCCAAGAACGCTTCATCGGTGCGTCTGCACAACCGTTGCTCCATTACCGGTCGTCCGAAGGGATATATGCGCCAGTTCGGCATCTCGCGCATCCAGTTCCGCGAAATGGCTTCTGCCGGCCTCATACCCGGAGTAAAGAAAGCAAGCTGGTAAGCTAAGCGATATGCTCCAAAGATACTTAAAAGAGTATTAAATATTGTTGGGAGAATCCCAATCAATTTAAACAATAAATAAAATGACTGATCCAATAGCAGATTATCTCACAAGATTGAGAAACGCGATCAAGGCCAACCACCGTGTGGTCGAAGTTCCCGCCTCAAACTTGAAGAAGGAAATCACCAAGATTCTCTTCGAACAGGGCTATATTCTCAACTACAAGTTCATCGACGGTGAAACCCCCGCCGGAACAATCAAGATAGCCCTCAAATACGATCCCGTTGACCGTGTCAACGCCATCAAGGGTCTTCGCCGTGTATCACGTCCGGGTCTCCGCCAGTATACCGGCTACAAAGATATGCCCCGAGTTTTAAATGGTTTAGGTATCGCCATCCTGTCGACTTCAAAAGGTGTGATGACCAACAAGCAGGCATCGGAAGAAAAAGTCGGCGGCGAAGTACTGTGCTATGTCTACTAATAAAAGGAGGAACTGAATATGTCAAGAATAGGTAAAGCTCCCATCGCGCTTCCCGCAGGTGTAAGTGTGAAAGTAGACGGCCACAAGGTGACCGTTAAAGGCCCCAAGGGCGAACTCAGCCAGACCATCAATCCGGATCTCGACGTCAAGGTCGAAGACAATCAGGTGATTGTGACCCGTCCGACCGATGACCGCGAGCACCGTGCCCAGCACGGTCTGTACCGTGCCCTTATCCACAACATGGTGGTGGGTGTATCGGAAGGCTATCGCAAGGAAATGGAATTAGTAGGTGTGGGTTACCGTGCCACAGCCACCGGTCAGGTGCTTGAACTTTCGCTCGGTTTCTCGCATGCCATATATATCAAGCTTCCGCCTGAAGTGAAGGTTGAAGCCAAGAGTGAACGTAACAAGAATCCGCTGATTATTCTTGAAAGCGACGACAAGCAGCTCCTTGGCCAGGTATGCGCCAAGATTCGCTCGCTCCGCAAGCCCGAACCCTACAAAGGCAAGGGTATCAAGTTTGTCGGTGAGGTTATTCGTCGTAAGTCTGGTAAGTCCGCAGGTGCTAAATAAGTAAATAAGAAATCATCATGATATCTAAGATACAAAGAAGAAATAAAATCAAGGCACGCATCCGCGGCAAAATCTCAGGCACTGCTGCCCGTCCGCGCATGACTGTGTTCCGCTCCAATAAGCAGATCTACGTACAGCTCGTAGACGACCTTGCCGGCAAGACTCTTGCTGCCACTTCATCCAAGGGCATCGAAGAGGGCACCAAAATCGAAATCGCTGCCAAGGTAGGTGAGGCCATTGCCAAGAAGGCTCTTGAAGCTGGCATTACCGAAGTTGTTTTTGACCGTAACGGTTATCTCTTCCATGGTCGTGTAAAATCGCTCGCCGACGCAGCTCGCAAAGGCGGTCTCAAATTCTAATTATCACTATGGCAAAAAGAAATAATAGAGTAAAGAGCACCAACGACATCGAACTTAAAGATCGTCTGGTTGCCATCAACCGTGTCACCAAGGTAACCAAGGGTGGCCGTACTTTCACTTTCGCCGCCATTGTGGTGGTTGGTAACGACAACGGCATCGTTGGCTGGGGCCTCGGCAAGGCCAACGAAGTGCAGGCCGCTATCCAGAAGGGTATCGAAGCCGCCAAGAAGAACCTTATCAAGGTTCCGGTACACAAAGGCACCATACCTCACGAACAGATTGCAAAGTTCGGTGGTTCGCGTGTGATTCTCAAGCCTGCAAGCCACGGTACCGGTGTAAAGGCCGGTGGTGCTATGCGTGCTGTGCTTGAAAGTGTAGGCATTACCGACGTGCTTGCCAAGTCGAAGGGTTCGTCGAACCCCCACAACCTGGTAAAGGCCACTATCGCCGCTCTCGACGAAATGCGTTCGCCGGCTACTGTGGCCCAGAACCGTGGCATCTCGGTTGAAAAAGTGTTCAAAGGCTAATAATTTCAATCATGGCACAGATCAAAATCAAACAGATAAAGAGCCGTATCAACTGTCCTGAAGTGCAGAAACGCACTCTCGATGCACTCGGCCTTCATAAAATGAATCGCGTGGTGGTGAAAGAAAACACCCCCGATGTGATGGGTATGGTAAACAAAGTTCGTCACCTCGTCGAAGTGACCAACGCTTAATATCAACAGAAGTAAAAACTACAGCTATGAATTTAAGTAATCTTCAGCCCGCTGTCGGATCGGTTAAGACCGGCAAGCGTATCGGCCGTGGTCCCGGTAGTGGCAAGGGTGGTACTTCGACACGTGGTCATAAGGGCGCTAAATCGCGTTCGGGCTACAGCCGTAAAATCGGTTTCGAAGGTGGCCAGATGCCTCTGCAGCGCCGTCTGCCCAAATTCGGCTTCAAGAATATCAACCGCAAGGACTACAAAGCAATCAACCTTGAACTTATCGAGAATCTGGCTGCTGTCAAGAACATCGATAAAATTGGTCTTGAAGAGCTTCGTGCCGCAGGTTTCATCAACCGTAACCAGCTGGTGAAAATTCTTGCAAACGGTGCTGTCACCCGTGCTCTCACTGTCGAAGCCCACGCATTCTCGCAGGCAGCCCAGGCTGCCATCGAGGCTGCCGGAGGTTCCGTCAATAAAATCTGATAATAATGAGATTTATTCAAACCCTTAAAAACATCTGGACTATCGAAGAGCTGCGCAAGCGCATCCTCGTGACCCTGTTGCTGGTACTTATCTACCGCCTGGGTTGCTATGTTGTGCTGCCCGGTATATCTACCGAAGCCATCGACCAGCTGGGCAAGTTCACAAACTCCAGCGGTCTGATGCAGCTCCTCGATATGTTCGCAGGTGGCGCGTTCTCTCAGGCCTCCATCTTCGCCCTGGGTATCATGCCTTACATCACTGCATCGATTGTGATTCAGCTGTGCGGCATGATTCTCCCGTCGTTCCAGAAGATGCAGCGCGAGGGTGAAAGCGGTCGCCAGAAACTGAACCAGTACACACGTTATCTTACTGTGCTGATTCTTGTGCTTCAGGCCCCTGCCTATCTGATTAACCTTCAGATGCAGGCCCAGGGTGCTTTTGTGCTTGATTTCTGGACCACTTGCTATCTCACTATAGTGCTCGCCGCAGGCTCCATGTTTATAATGTGGCTCGGCGAACGCATCACAGACCGTGGCATCGGAAACGGTATATCTTTCATAATCCTTGTCGGAATTATCGCCCGTCTGCCTCAGGCACTGTTCTACGAGTTCATTACCCGTATGCCGGGTAATGCTACCGGTCAGGGCGGTCTTGTGATGTTTATTGTTGAAGTGGTACTGCTCTTTGCCGTTACAGTTATGGCTATTCTGCTTGTACAGGGCACCCGCAAGGTTCCTGTTCAGTATGCCAAGCGTGTTGTCGGCAACCGCCAGTACGGCGGTGCCCGCCAGTACATACCCTTGAAGGTGAATGCCGCAGGCGTTATGCCCATAATCTTCGCTCAGGCAATCATGTTCATCCCCATGACCTTGGCCGGCTTCCGTCAGTCGAGCGGTTTCTGGAGAGCTTTTACCGACATCAACAGTTTCTGGTATAATGCAGTGTTCTTCATCCTCATTGTGGCATTCACTTACTTCTATACAGCGGTAACAGTGCGTCCCACCCAGATGGCTGAAGACATGAAGCGCAACAACGGCTTCATACCCGGAGTAAAGCCCGGCAAGAAAACTGCGGAGTACCTCGACCTGATTATGTCGCGTATCACTTTGCCCGGTTCAATTTTCTTAGGTATCGTAGCGGTTCTGCCTGCGTTTGCCCGATTCTTCGGCATCAGTCAGAATTTCGCCCAGTTCTTCGGCGGCACATCGCTGCTGATTATGGTGGGTGTTGTGCTTGATACCCTCCAGCAGGTGGAGTCGCATCTGATGATGCACCACTATGATGGTCTGATGAAGGAAGGTAAGATCAAAGGCCGTACCACCGGTCAGGCTTATTAATAAAGATTGAACAGAAAGGACGCTTCTAAATGATTTATCTTAAGACACCGGAAGAGATGGAGCTGATGCGCAAGGCATCGGATCTGACCAGCCAGACACTTGGCGAAGTTGCCAAATGGATAGCTCCGGGTGTTACAACACGCAAGCTCGACACCATTGCCCGTGAGTTTATCATGGACAATGGTGGCAAGCCTGCTTGTTTAGGATACCAGGGTTTCCCCGGTACCTTGTGTATAGAAGTCAATGAGGTGGTGGTGCACGGTTTTCCGTCGTCATACACTCTGCAGGAAGGTGACATAGTAGGTACCGACCTGGTTGTGGAGCTCGACGGCTACAACGGCGACAGCTGCTATACCTTTGCTGTGGGGGAACCTGCGGCCGAGGTAATGGATTTGTGCCGTACTACCCGCGAGTCGCTCTATGTCGGAGCCGAGGCCTGTGTACCGGGCAAGCGTATCGGCGACATCGCCAACGCAGTCCAGACTTATTGCGAGCGTCGCGGATACTCTGTGGTTCGCGAGATGTGCGGCCATGGAATCGGTCGCAAGATGCATGAAGAGCCGGAAGTGCCCAACTACGGACGTCGTGGCATCGGCGCTGTGATTCGGAACGGCATGTGTCTGTGCATTGAACCGATGATAAACATGGGCAGCCGCAATATCGTGATTGAACGTGACGGCTGGACATGCCGCACCAAGGACAGGAAACCATCGGCACACTATGAGCATACCTATGCCATTATCGACGGCAGGGTAGAGCAGCTTACCACATTCGATTACATACACCAGGCAATTGGCGATAAATTTTTAAAATAGAAGAAGAATAATATGGCAAAACAATCAGCAATCGAGCAAGACGGCACTATTATCGAAGCTCTGTCGAACGCTATGTTCCGGGTAGAGCTTGAAAACGGACATGAAATCACAGCCCATATCTCAGGCAAGATGCGGATGCATTACATCAAGATTCTGCCTGGCGACAAGGTGCGTGTGGAGATGAGTCCGTACGATTTGTCGAAAGGCAGGATTGCATTCCGCTATAAGTAAAAAGCAAACCCCATATACTAAAAGTCATGAAAGTAAGAGCATCAATCAAAAAGCGTACCTCCGACGACAAGATTGTCCGTCGCAAGGGACGTCTCTATGTGATCAACAAAAAGAATCCAAAGAACAAACAGCGTCAAGGATAATTTTTCATTATTTTTGCAAAGAAAATAATCGTATAAGTATAATATGGCAGTAAGAATCGTGGGAGTTGACCTCCCCCAGAACAAAAGAGGTGAAATCGCCTTGACTTACATCTTCGGCATCGGCCGCAGCGCCGCAAAGAGCATTCTCGAGAAGGCTGAAGTGGATGTCAACATCAAGGTTAAAGACTGGACAGACGCCCAGGCCGCCAAGGTTCGTGAAGTGATCGGCGCCGACTATAAGGTTGAAGGTGACCTGCGCAGCGAAATCCAGCTTAACATCAAGCGATTGATGGATATCGGTTGCTATCGTGGCATCCGTCACCGTAACGGTCTGCCCGTACGCGGTCAGTCGACCAAAAACAATGCCCGCACCCGCAAGGGCCGTAAGAAAACCGTTGCCAACAAGAAGAAAGCAACTAAATAACAGTAGAACACTATGGCAAAGAAAACAGTCGCAGCTAAGAAGAGAAACGTCAAGGTCAGTGCAGAAGGCCAGCTTCACGTACACTCTTCGTTCAACAATATTATTGTGTGTCTTGCCAACAGCGAAGGTCAGGTTATCAGCTGGTCGTCGGCAGGCAAGATGGGCTTCCGTGGCTCAAAGAAGAATACTCCGTACGCCGCACAGATGGCAGCACAGGATTGTGCCAAGGTGGCCTATGACCTGGGTCTCCGCTCTGTAAAGGCTTATGTAAAAGGACCGGGCAACGGTCGTGAGTCGGCTATCCGTACTGTAGACGGAGCCGGTATCAAGGTTATGGAAATTGTGGATGTAACTCCGCTGCCCCACAACGGTTGCCGTCCTCCCAAGAGAAGAAGAGTTTAATAATCAGTTAGAGCCGAAGCGGAGGGCATGCTCAGCTCCCCCGCATCAGGCTTTTCACTCTGCTTTCACTTTTAGTACCCAGCAAACATAAACAACAAAGTATACTCGTCCACCGGCCAATACATCTGCTATCCAAGCGCTATCTTGACGACTGACAGGTAACCATAGACAAGGCGCCACGGCGGTGAATAAAAGACCATACTATCATCACCTCTCTATGGTCGCGGCTGCACCGCCGGGGAATGACCCTGTCACCGGCACGAGTATCAGATTTATCATTTAACTGATTTTTAACAACAATGGCAAGATATACAGGTCCTAAGACCAAAATAGCACGTAAATTCGGCGAACCCATCTTCGGTCCAGACAAAGTGCTCCAGCGCCGCAACTTCCCCCCCGGCCAGCATGGCCAGAACAAACGCCGCAAGACTTCGGAATACGGAGTACAGCTGCGTGAAAAACAGAAAGCCAAATACACCTACGGTGTTCTTGAAAAACAGTTCCACAATCTGTTTGAAAAGGCAAGCCGTATCAAGGGTATCACTGGTGAGATTCTGCTCCAGCTTCTGGAGTCGCGTCTCGACAATGTAGTGTTCCGTCTGGGCATCGCGCCTACCCGTGCGGCCGCCCGTCAGCTCGTGCTCCACAAGCATGTGACTGTGAACGGAGCAGTAGTGAACATTCCTTCTTACAGCGTTAAGCCCGGCGATGTAGTGGGCGTGCGTGAGAAGTCGAAGTCGCTCGAAGTAATCGCTGATGCTCTCGCAGGTTTCAACCACAGCAAGTATCCCTGGATTGAGTGGGATGAAACCCTCAAGGCCGGTAAATTCCTTCACGTTCCCGCACGTGAGGATATTCCTGAAAACATCAAGGAACAGCTTATCGTCGAGCTCTATTCTAAATAATAACGCATAAAATTCTTAAGATCCATGGCTATATTAGCATTCCAAAAACCCGATAAGGTGCTCATGCTGGAGGCCGATAACTTCTTTGGCAAGTTTGAGTTCAAGCCTTTGGAACCGGGTTATGGTATCACAGTGGGCAATGCGCTTCGCCGCGTGCTGCTGTCGTCGCTCGAGGGTTATGCCATTTCGTCGATTAAAATCGATGGCGTAAAACACGAGTTTGATACTATCCCCGGTGTTAAGGAAGATGTTACGAACATCATCCTTAATCTGAAAAAGGTAGATCTGAAACAGGTCGTAGAAGATACCGACTTCGAGCGTTGTTCAATCACCGTTTCGGGCAAAGAAGTGTTCAAGGCCGGTGACATAAGCAATGCGCTTCAGGGATTCGATGTAATGAATCCGGAGCTCGTTATTTGTCATTTGGATCCGGGAGCGTCTTTCACCATCGAACTTACAGTCAACAAGGGCCGCAGCTGGATTCCGGCTGAGGAAAACGAGACTCCCGGCGATGACATCAATGTTATTGCCATTGACTCGACCTACACCCCCATCAAGAATGTGAAGTACACGGTGGAAAACTATCGCGTTGACCAGAAAACCGACTACGACAAGCTTACACTTGAAATAACCACCAACGGCTCCATACATCCGAAGGATGCGCTCAAGGAGGCTGCCAAGATTCTGATTTATCACTTTATGCTCTTCTCCGATGAGAAGATCACTATCGAAAATACCGAGACTGAACAGAACGAGGAATTCGATGAAGAGATTCTGAAGATGCGTCAGCTGCTGAAGTCCAAGCTTGTGGATATGGACCTGAGCGTACGCGCTCTCAACTGCCTTAAATCGGCCGAGGTCGAGACTCTGGCCGAACTGGTGGTGTTTAACAAAACCGACCTTCTTAAGTTCCGTAATTTCGGAAAGAAGTCTCTTACCGAACTCGAAGATCTGCTTAACAGCCTGAATCTGTCGTTCGGCATGGATATTTCAAAGTATAAATTAGATAAAGAGTAATCAACGATGAGACACAATAAAAAATTCAATCACCTCAGCCGCAAGAAGGCGCACCGTGATTCGCTGCTCGCCAATATGACGATCTCGCTGATCATGCACAAGCGTATCTTCACTACTCTTGCAAAGGCTAAGGCTCTGCGCGTTTATGCCGAACCGCTGATCAACCGCGCTAAGAACGACACCATGAACAACCGTCGCGTGGTGTTCTCTTACCTTCAGAACAAGGATGCCGTGAAGGAACTCTTCAACGAAATCGCCCAGAAGATTGCTGACCGTCCCGGAGGTTATACACGTATCCTCAAGACCGGCAATCGTCTCGGTGACAACGCCAAGACTTGTTTCATAGAGCTGGTTGACTACAACGAGGCCATGCTTAAGGACGCCAAGAAGTCCGAAGGCAAGAAGACCCGCCGTAGCCGTGGCAAGAAGGCTGCCGCTGCCGACGCACCTGTTGCCGAGGCTCCTGCAACCGAAGAGAAGGCTGCTGAGTAATTCGACAGACTTTATAGAAAACGCCGTCAGAGTGAAAATTCTGGCGGCGTTTTTCATTTGTCTTATTCTGTTCCGGACAACATTCTTACCATATGTTCACGAGATTCGTATCCGGGGTAATTTGTATTTTGGCAGTCTGGTCGTGCAGATGCACCGTGCCGTGTGCTATGAGGTTTCTGGTGCCTTCATCGATAGTGGCCAGCTGGCAGCCGTACAGTACACCGTCTTTTCCATAGACCAGCAGCAGATAGTCGTACTGGCCTGTTGAATTTGGACACGTGTAGACTTCGGCGCTGAGCATAGGGTTGTATGCACCGATAAGTCGGTCGTCGGGAGTAATCTGACTTGCTATGTCAAGAATCTGTAGGTCCAGATTATTTGAGCCGGTAAAAGCGGTGACGTTGCTGACATCGCGGAGAGCATAGCCTCGTGATGAATCGATGTTGATTTCGGCCATCTGAGTTAGTTTCATGCCAGTAAGTTGCGAAATGCGGTTGAAAGCTTCACGCGGTGTTATGGCGAAAGCGCCGGAGACGGCGGCGGTCATCATCATAAGAGAAAAAAGTATTCTTTTCATAGTATCTGAGTATTTGATTCGAATATATAACGGAAGTCAGTGCATCAGAGTTTATATAAGGCAAAACCGCCGGATGTGCATCACACCCGGCGGTTTTTGACAATCTATCATCATTTGAGAGTATCAAGCTTTCGGATAAAATCGTCCTCGTAGAGGAAGATCCAATCGGCGTCAGGTTTCAGAGCCGCCAGGTGCCTATGGTGATTCAAGTCCGCAATATAACCATTGGGAAGCTGCATGAACCGTGTTTTGCCATATGCGGCAATCAGTTGTCGTTTAGTCGCTGCGAATCCGTCGCAAAGTTCCTTTATACGCTCTTTTGCCTTCAAACGGCTTGCCTCGTCTGCTGCATTATCATAGCTTTCAAGAGCTTTCAGCAATGACGCCGGGAAAGCGAACAGCCGGTTGTTGGCGGCATATATTTCAAAGGGATATCTGTTGCGGAGCGACATATCGGCAGCATGCCTGATTTCAGATTCAAGACTTTCACACAGTTCAATCTGGGCGGCAGCTGAATCAAGTCTGGAGCGATATTTTTCCGTCCATTTTCCTGGCGCCGAAAAGTCCGGAAGGTCTATGAGTCTGTAATCGCGTACCTGCCATGCCGGATTACGACGTCCTTCGCAGATCAGCGCAGTATCGAAGAATGTAGCCGCTGCTTCAAGCTTGTCGATGAATTCAGTTTCATTATCGTACAGACCGAAATAGTTGCGCTCGAATGCTTTCTTGAAGTCCTCTGTGTCATATCCGTCCGGCCTCCACGAATATGCGCCAAGAGCCGCGAAACCACGCATGACCGTAGCCCAATGGGGTGAACCGTCGTCCCAGCATGTAGCCAGAATCCCTTCGTCAAGCTTGTTTTCGACGGCCAGCCGACAGAAGGCACTGATATGGTTTATCTTGGAGCCGTAGCGTGGCATATACGGACTGCCTCCATCGGCAGCAGCTGTAGCCGCCATCACCCGCAACCCCTTGTTTTTGTACCACTCAAGCACTTTGAGATGGGGGTAAATCGTAGGGTCATCATAATGCCAGCGCATGTATATGCAATCTTTCGGGAACATGTCAACCGCCTGGTCGAGCAAATCTGTGCGCCAGTTGTCATCGACCTCGCTGTCAGACAGTCCACCGTGGATTACCCACCAAAGATTGCCGTATTTCAAGGGCATGTCGTCCCAGAAAATCGGGGTGCGGCCATTCTCTTTTGAAAAAGCACACACCTTGTCGAGCCATTGCATCTGCAATTCAAAAGGTGTTTTGCCAGTGTCCTTGCAGCGTTGGTCTATTCCTATTTCACTAATCTCATCACCGCCGATGTGTAGAAATCGTCCATGCGGCATCGCCTCCATGGCATCGCGGTAAAGGTCGAACTGCAGCAGATATGTTTCGGGATTCGACGGACAGAACTCCCAGTCGCTTTCCGGATTCTCGCGCAGCTCCCAGTGATGCTTGAGAATAAATCCTGCATGACCGAGCCCCTGTACAAGCGGGCTTATCTCTATGTTGCGCTCTTTGGCATAATCGCTTATGGCACGCATCTCCTGTTTACTCATTGCATTAGGCGCCGCGCATTCAGGCCGCCGTTCATACCGCA
>JAIDBM010000337.1 GCA_029056365.1 Muribaculaceae bacterium
CACCGATGCCACTTCGCCGGTTGTGAGCAGATTTATGGGGTTTTCGCGGTTTACTATCAGTGCCACTGCGTCGACGGCTATCTGCATCTGGCGCGTAGCAGGTTTTTCTTTTCTCAGATGCTTCATTTCGGCATCGGTGAGCTCGCGTGAGATTACAGCGGTAGAGGTCTTGAATTCAAGCAGCGAGTCGAGTACTTCCGATTGCGGCAGGTAGCGGCAAAGAATATGCGACTCGGGGTAAACATATTCATATACATCGATTTCCTGTTCAAGCACATTCTGAAAGCTTTCATCGCATACCATTGTCATGGTGCCCGATGTGGATGTGGTCGATGATTTCTTGTCACACGAACTTACGGCCAAGGCTGCGATGGCAAATGCCGCCGCAGCCAGATATGGTGATATATGGAGTTTCATTTTTTTTCAGTAATTTAGCTGTGGTGTCAGTTGATATTCAACTGTTGTAGTAATCGGTTCCGCTGTACTGGCGGTATCCCCTGAATATGCCGTAGGCTATAAGGGCTATGCCCACGATGTAGCGGCACCATGTCCAGTCGCTGCTCCAGTTAAACATGTTCATCAGCAAAAGAATGCCCATGCCGACATATAGAATTACCATGAATATGCCGAAAAATGCGCGTATTATTTTGTGTGGCTGGGTGCGGGCCCTGTCGTTTGCATGTACCCGTTCGCGGTATTCCTGAAAGCTCTCGTTTTGCAGAGGCTGTTTGTCGGTTTCTTCTTCAGACTTCATGGCTGTAAGTGTTTTGTGTTGTAAATCAATTTATTGGCATGACATGTACGGGGCGTTTGCCTGAGGTTTCATCCGATGATGTCACGTTATATGATTTAACATTTCAGACAGGCGTAATGTTCGCTGTTCTGTGGCTGTAAAGTTAATGAATCTTGTTCAATCCGGCAGTATCCGCAGTGCTAAATTTATTAAAATTATAAAAAGTCGGCTTCTGATATTCGCGCACCGCGAAGCCAGTCGGATGCAGGCATGCGCCGTTTTCCGGTTGGCTGTACTTCGAGTATTTCGAGACTGCCGGTTGCACATTCTACAATAAGGCGCTGGTTGTCTATGACAATATGCCCCGGTTTGGAGTGGCAGGCGGTTTCATCTACTGTTTTGGTTGCGAGAATCTTTATGTCCGACGGTTCGCTGCCTTGCATCGCTATGGTGGTCCATGCCCCGGGATATGGCGACAGACCTCTTACGTGGTTGTGCACCTGACGGGCCGAACGGTTCCAGTCGATGCGGCAGTCTTCCTTGAATATCTTTGGAGCCGTGCAGGGTTCGGCTTCGTCGGCGAGCTGGTCCTGCGGTATGGTGTTCAGATTTCCGTTTATAATCCGGTCAAGGGTTTTCAGGGTAAGTTCGGCGCCGAGAGTCATGAGGCGGTCGTGAACACTACCGGCGTTTTCATCGGGTCCGACCGTGATGGCACAGCGGTCGATAATGTCGCCTGTGTCGATTTCGTGCTTAAGGAAGAATGTAGTCACACCGGTTTCACTGTCGCCGTTCATGATTGCCCGGTTGATTGGCGCTGCGCCCCGGTAGCGGGGAAGTAGCGAGCCGTGCAGATTGAATGTGCCAAGCGGCGGCATGGCCCATACAGCTTCCGGCAGCATACGGAATGCGATTACAATGAAGAGGTCGGCTTCAAGTGCGCTGAGCTGTGATATGAATTCGGGATCTTTCAGCTTTGGCGGCTGCATCAGATACAGATTGTTCTCTGTTGCAAATTGTTTTACAGGCGACTGAATCAATTTGTGACCTCTGCCGGCCGCTTTGTCGGGCATGGTAACCACGCCGGTCACATTATAGCCTTCCGCTACTATACGCCGCAGACTTTCGACGGCGAAA
This sequence comes from Muribaculaceae bacterium, assembly GCA_029056365.1. Taxonomy (GTDB): domain Bacteria; phylum Bacteroidota; class Bacteroidia; order Bacteroidales; family Muribaculaceae; genus CAG-873. Next base: position 1,871 of record JAIDBM010000337.1, read on the forward strand.
TCGGGTGTGCCGAAAAATACTATTCTGAGTTCTTTTTTAGTCATGTCGGATGTTTACAGAGTTCATTGCCGCTGCTTCGAGTTCGGTCCAGAGGCGTTCGTCGGGCACCGGAGCTTCAAGTTCTATCGCTTTTTTCGAAACCGGGTGCGTGAAGCTTATGCGCCGGGCCAGAAGCGATATCGAGCCATCGGGATTGGAGCGTTTGTCGCCGTATTTGAGGTCGCCTCTTATGGTCGATCCTATGGCGCTCAGCTGTACACGTATCTGGTGTTTGCGTCCGGTGAGCAGCTCTACTTCCACAAGAGTAAAGCGTTCGCCTGTGGCCAGGGTGCGGTAGCGCAGTCGGGCTTCTTTGGCTCCGGCAGTCTGGTGGCTGTGTGCGGTTGATTTATTTGTTTTCTCCACTGTTGTAATCCAGTGGTGGAGTTCGCCCTGTGCCGGTTGGGGAGCCTTGCGGGTGAGGGCCCAGTAGGTTTTGTGTACTTCGCCGTTGCGGAACATCTCGTTCATTCTCGACAGAGCTTTCGATGTTTTGGCGAATACTACCAGGCCGCCTACCGGTCGGTCGAGGCGGTGCACAACGCCGAGAAACACGTTGCCCGGTTTGGCATCGCGTTCCTTTATCATTTGTTTAAGACTTTCAACCAGAGGCTGGTCGCCGGTTTTGTCGCCTTGAACAATTTCTCCCGGAGCTTTATTTACGATAATCAGGTGGTTGTCTTCGTAGACTATCTGCATGTTTGTTGGTGTAACGAAATACGGGGGTATGCCGCCGGCATACCCCCGTATGGATTAATCCGGTTTTCAGATTCCGAGATCTTTTTTAAGCAGTTCGATTTTTTCTGCTGCGGCTTTTTCGGCAGCGTCGAAGTCTTCTTTCGTTGCCATATTGCCTTTGACCTCCATGTAGAATTTGATTTTGGGTTCTGTTCCTGACGGACGGACCGATACTTTGGAACCGTCTTCGGTAAAGTATTGCAGCACGTTGCTTGTGGTGGGGAAGTCCATCTTGCTCACTTTGCCAGTTGCTGTTTCGGTGCAGTTGAGGTCGGCGTAGTCTTTTACAAGCACAACCGGGCTGCCGCCGAGCTGTTTTGGCGGGTTCTCACGGAACTCTTTCATCATACGCTGAATTTCTTCGGCGCCTTCTTTACCCTGGCGTACAACCGACACACCCACTTCGTGGCTGTAGCCGTTCTGTACATATATGTCCTGAAGCATTTCCAGGAAGTTCATGCCGTTGTCCTTGGCCCATGCCGCAATTTCGGCCATAAGCGAGATTGCCGATACAGAGTCTTTGTCGCGCACGAAATCTTCGGCAAGGAATCCGTAGCTTTCTTCGCCTCCGCCCAGATAGCGTTCTGTTCCTTCCAGGTCGCGGATTACGCTTGCAATCCATTTGAAACCGGTATAGCAGTCGTACATCTTTACGTTGTAGTTTTCGGCTATGGTCTTGATGGTTTCGGTGGTGACGATTGTTTTTACAACATATTCATTGCCTTTGAGCTTGCCCATCTCGCGGTTGCGGCGCATGATGTAGTTGAGCAGAATCATCACAATCTGGTTGCCGTTGAGCAGTCGGTAGTTGCCGTTGCGGTCGCGTACCACGCAGCCTATGCGGTCGGCGTCGGGGTCGGATGCGAACACTACATCGGCATCTGTTTCGCGTGCGCGCTCAATGGCCATGGCCATGGCGGACGGAACTTCGGGGTTGGGCGATTCCACAGTGGGGAAGTTGCCGTCGGGCACATCCTGTTCGGGCACGTGTATTATGTTTGTGAAGCCGTAGTTTGCCAGCGATTCGGGAACGAGTTTCACGCCGGTTCCGTGTATCGGAGTGTATACAATCTTGAGGTCGGCGTGGCGTTTGATTACTTCCGGGTCAAGGCTGAGGCCCTTTATGTCGCGCAGGAAGGCTTCATCGACTTCTTTTCCGATAATCTGTATGAGTTCAGGATTTCCCTGGAACTTAATCTGGTCGACATCGGTTATTTTGTTTACATTGTCGATGATGTTCACATCATGAGGGGCGATAATCTGAGCGCCGTCGGCCCAATATGCCTTGTAGCCGTTGTATTCCTTGGGGTTGTGCGATGCGGTGATGTTCACGCCGCTCTGGCAGCCGAAGTAACGTATGGCATACGAGAGTTCGGGGGTAGGACGGAAACTGTCGAAAAGATATACTTTTATTCCGTTTGCGGAGAATATGTTAGCTACGATTTCGGCGAACTTGCGGGAGTTGTTGCGTACATCGTGTCCGACAGCCACGCTGATCTGCGGCATGTCGCTGAAGGCGGTCTTGAGGTAGTTGGCAAGACCCTGGGTGGCCGCTCCGACAGTGTAGATGTTCATGCGGTTGGTTCCGGCACCCATGATGCCGCGCAGGCCGCCGGTTCCGAATTCAAGGTCGCGGTAGAACGATTCAATCAGTTCTGTTTTGTCTTCTGCGTTGAGCATGCGCTCTACCTCGCGGCGTGTTTCTTCATCATATCCCGGGCGGAGCCACAGCTTCGCCTTTTCAGTAACTTGCTCTATGAGCTGTTTGTCTTGATTTTCTTCCATGATGGTGTTTATGGTTTCAGTTATGTTTTTACAAAGATAAGGATATACTGCCAGATATACAAGATTTATCAAGCTAAAGTTTTGTTTTTGGCATAGTTTAACCAAAAATCAGTGCGTATGCGGCCAATATGGCTGGAGCGCTGAAAAGCAGCGAGTCGATACGGTCGAGTATGCCTCCGTGGCCGGGAATGAGCCGCCCGGAGTCTTTTACTCCGAAGCTTCGCTTGATAAGTGATTCGAACAGGTCGCCCCATGTGGCGGCTATGCTTGTAACGGCGGCAATGGCTGCCCAGGCCAGCAGATAGGCTGTTTTGCTCATTCGCGGCATGTAGGTTAATTCGGCATAGTTGCTGAATGTGACCGTTGCATAGACGACTCCGGCGGCTATGGCGAAAAGAAGTCCGCCCCAGAAGCCTTCCCACGATTTTTTCGGCGACAGACGTTCGAACAGCCTGCGTTTGCCGCACAGCGACCCCACGCAGTAGGCGCCGGTGTCGCTCAGCCATATGATTATGAAAAGCATCAGCGGCAGGTGCCAGCCTATGGCTGATTCGCCCGATAAGGTCATGCATCCGAGTGGGAAGCCTATGTATATCCAGCACATGGCTGTGTAGGCAAAGCGGGTCAGGGCACCGTCCTGTCGGTCGTATAGTGTTAGCAGGAATCTCAATGCTATCGCTATGATGCCGAGGATTGAAAGTGTCAGGGAGGTCGCATACAGCAATGATACTAAGCGCAATGAGTCGGAGAAGCAGAAGATGGCCGTAGACGGCATAGCTATAAGCGAGTATATGCCTGCGGTGCCGAATACCGCAAGAATTTGTGCGGCGGTACCGGTTTTGCCGGAGGCATCGCCGCAACACAATTTCTGGAACTCATATGCCGCGAGAAGCGAGAATACCAATCCGAGCAGATAGATGTTGTTGGTGAGAATGGCGGCCAATATCACTGCTACATATACAATACCGGCCAGAGAGCGTGTTATGAGATTTTTCATGAACGTATATTTTTGCAAAGGTAAGAAAAAAAAATCAAACACATTTGGTATTAGGGGTCGGTTTGATAAAAACGCAAAACAAAATGCCCGGACAAATCGCCCGGGCATTTTGTTTTGTATGGCCGCAGAGGTTATTTTACCGCGATACGGCGTGAGAGAACATTGTTTACATTTATCACGTATATGCCGGGCTGGAGAGATTCGCCGGAGATTTCGGCGGTGTCGCCTTTTACATTCGAGCTGATTACCGGACGTCCGTTAAGGTCGTAAACCACGGTGTTAACCGATGCGGCTCCGGGGGCTACTACCTGCCAGTTGTTGCCATTGGCAGCTATTATTATATCGGCCGGATTTACTGTTACATCGCTTACGCCTGCTCCGATTTTTACAGCCATTTTAATGCCTTCAAGGGCGTTGATTCTGCCGTGTCCCCATGCAATCTGTCGATTTGCATCGGTCTGAGCGTCGGAGGTGTGGGTGATTATGTATTTGATGTCGGCGGGTGTCAGGTCGGGGTTGGCCTGCAGCCACAATGCACCGATGCCTGCAGCTACCGGGGTGGCCATCGAAGTGCCCTGCTGGAGTTCGTAGTAGTTGGTTTTGCCGTTATATACGGCAGTTGCTGCTACATCTCGCTGGGTCAGGCCCATGGCGGAGTAGTAGTGCGAGGAAATCGAACTTATTATACCGGCGCCCGGTGCGCATACGAGAGGCAGTGTGCGGCCGTCGGCCAGGGTGCCGTAAGCGGTGAATGGTGACACCTGGTTGATTCGGTAGTCGCCGCCATAAGTGTAGCTGTTGTTTCCGAGGTTGGTCCAGCTGACACGTGTGTTCCATGAGCCTATGCATAGCATGTTTGTGCCGCATGAAAGGTCGCTTATCGACATTTCGTCGGTACCGTCGAGCCATCCATTGATACCCCATCCGGAGAGGTCTGCACGGTTGATCGAAGAGTTGCCGGGACTTCCTGTTTTCTGTACAAGGTCGTAGTGCTGACCGTTGGCTCCTTCCACGGCTATGCCGAGCGCATAGCGTTGGCTTGAGTTGGTGGCTGCAAGCGAAAGGTTGTATATGATGCTTGTCTGATAACGGTTGTTGGCGTTGCTGAGTTTTTGTGAAACCTGAATGGTTGAGCGAGTGAAGGCCAGGTCTATCGCCTCATCGCGAATATACGACGGTGTGGAATAGTTGCCTGTGGCCAGGACCTTGGATTCGCCGGTGGGGATGGTGTATGAGAACAGTTCCTGTTCGGTAGTGCGGTCGAAGATTATCATGCGCACAGTCAGAGGCCTGCTGTCGCCCGACCATATGGCCACCTCGCCCTGAGCCGAAGAACCTTCGGGACGGATGAATGTCTTTGCGCTGTTGTTGCCGTTTCCGAATGTTCCAACCAGCGAGAAGGTTTCGCCGCCATCGTTTCCTGCCGCAATAAAGAACGGAATGTCTTTGGCGATGGTGTTAAGGGCCGTTGTGGCCGGATCGGAGTTGTCGTGCGGACCGAGATAGCTGCCGAACGAGAGGCTTATCAGGCCAGGTTTTCCAGTTGATTTGATATAGGATGCCAGCTGCTGGCAGGCGAGAACTATATTGGCGGTGGTGTTGTCGCCGCAGGCTGCTGCTATTTCGGCTTCCGGAGCCATTCCGTAGAACGGCACTGGTTTGTTTTTGTTGAGCGTGCTTCCGCTGAGTCCGTACGAGGTGTAGAAGTCGCCCTTTCCGTTATACGATCCGGCCATACATCCCATTGTGTGGGTGCCGTGTGTCATGGCGCGGTTGTCGGTGGTGAACGATGCCACTGCTTCGGGAGTGCGGTATTCGCTCACCCGGCCGTATGAGTCGTATAGCCAGAGGTTCTTGATGCGGTTCTCGGTGAGGTCGCTGTTGAGGAAGTTCACATGGTTGGGATCCATGCCCACATCGAATATGCCTGTTATAACGCCTTTTCCTTTGTAAGGCATGTCCAGTCCAGTGCCTTCATGAACCTTGTCGACTCCGCTGGCTTTGTCGGCACGGGCTTTGTCGAGCATGGGTGTGATTTCGCGGGGAAATGATACCTGAATGGTCAGGTCGGTGTCCGCCAGGCTGATGATGTCGTCCATGCTGCCGGAGCATACGGCCACATTGCCGATTATGCCTTTGACGGTCAGGCCGAATGATTCGATGTCTTCCGCAGTGGTGCCTTCGTTGAGTATAAGCATTACATCGGCGGTGATTTCACTGCGGGATGCCGGATTGATGGTGAAGGGCAGCCCCGGGATTTCGACCAGCTCTGCTCCGGGCTCACGCACGAAGTCAAGATAGTGGTCGGCATAAATCTGCGAGCTTGCGTCAAACCGACTTTGCGCCGACACTCCTTGGAAAAGAGCGAGCGCCAGCGCGAGAGGCAAATATTGCTTTTTCATACTTTGTTATATCTGGTTGTAAGTTGGATTACGAGGTTTATTATGCCGGCATGGCCGAAGCCTTGCCACGTGTGTCCGGACAATTTGCAGGGAACGGCCTGAAATTAATTTGTCCAAACAGTCGCAAAGTTACAATAAAAAGAGGATATTACAAATAATCAGAGTGTGAATTTTGCGAAAAAAATTGGCAATAAAATATGTTGTACAACACATTTCTGGTGTAAATCTTGTGTTATTCTTGTTTTTTGAACAATATGACAAGTGAGAATCCCCGATTCTTCGCGAGTCGGGGATTCTCTGTCTATCTAATCAAAAGCTAGTTCTTTTTGTTCTTTTTCTGTTTTTGTGCGGGAGGGTATCGCGTTCATGTCGACCGTATGGCTGGCTGAGGCAATAGTTCCCGTTCTGTTGTTATGACAATAAATGTTGCCGAGGGTTTAATTGAATGTTTTATTTTAACGTTTATCAACATTACTTATGTCGGAAAAAATTGCTACATTTGCAGTATGACTCAGAATAGGTACTCAAATGCAATGACAGAAGATCTCCGCAATGCCATGGAGGTTTTGCGCCGGGGGGGAGTTATATTGTATCCTACCGACACAGTATGGGGTATAGGATGTGATGCTTCCTGCAGCGAAGCCGTCAGACGTATTTACAGCATAAAACAGCGGCCCGATTCGAAGGCTCTTATCACGTTGGTCGCATCCGAGGCCATGCTCGAGCGCAGTGTGGAAGAAGTTCCGGACGTGGCATGGCAGCTGATTGATGTTGCGGTGGAGCCTCTTACGGTGGTATATGACCGTGGGTGCGGAGTGGCGCCGGAACTTCTGGCGCCGGACGGCAGCATAGGAATTCGTCTGGTAAAGGATTGTCTTGCCGCTGAGTTGTGTCGCAGGCTGGGGCGTCCGCTGGTGTCGACTTCCGCCAATAAGGCGGGCGACAGCACACCGATGTGTTTCGGTGAGATTTCCGCCGATGTGCTGGATGCGGTCGACTATGTCTGTGTCAGTGGTCGTCAGGACCCTCCTTCCGCAAAGGCATCGTCCGTGATAAAACTCGGTTGTGACGGAACCGTGAAGATTCTGAGAAAATGAGCCTGATATGACCGATGCCCGCCGACAAAGACTCATCTATCTGGTGTCAGACTATCTGACCATCAATATAGGATGGCTGTGCTTTAATGTGCTCAGGTATTTTTCGTTGCCTGCCGATTTTCAGTTCGGTCTGCTGAACTGGCTCGGAACCATGGCTCCGCTGCTCGGCCAGCTGATTGTTCCGCTGATGATGATGGGCATATATTGGCTCACGGGCTATTACAGCAAGGTCTATTACAAGTCGCGCCTGTCGGAACTCGGCAACACCGCGGCAGTGTCGTTTGCAGGAATGCTGATAATTTATTTCGCGGTTCTGATCGACGACGGCATCCCTGAACGTATGCAGAATTACGAACTTCTGGCGCTGTTATGGCTGATGCTGTTTGTGCCGGTGTATGCAATGCGTTTTATGATAACCCGTGGTGTCGTGCGCCGGATTCGCCGGGGAGCACTGGCGTTCAATGTGCTTGTGGTAGGAGCCGACAGAGGAGGCATGGAGCTTGCTTCCAGAGTCGATGCGTTTCTGTCGCACATGGGCATGAAAGTGGTGGGATATATAGATATTGCCGGAGGGTTGTCGGAAATTCCGGCGCTCGACAGGCCGGTGTACCGTTTCGAGGATCTGCCGCGTCTGGTGCAGGAACTCAAAATCACATCATTCATAGTACAGGGGCAGAAAAGCGGCGAACAGGCGACGATTGATATAGTAAACCGCCTTTTTCCGCTGGACTGCACTATATATATAACATCTGAAGTGCAGCATCTGCTGATGGCCGGCGGCAAGATGCAGTCGTTTGTCGGGGAACCGTTGATAAATGTGTCATCGGCCAATATCACAGCATCGACGGCGAATGTAAAGCGTTTGTGCGATGTGGCGGTTTCATCGGTGGCTCTGCTGTTGCTGATGCCGGTGTATGCGATACTGGCGCTCCTGATAAAGCTTGATTCCGAGGGCCCGGTGTTTTACCGGCAGGAACGTGTGGGATACCGTAAGAAACCATTCAACATAATAAAGTTCCGTACCATGAGGCCTGATGCCGAGCAGTCAGGGCCGGCGCTGTCGGAAAGCGATGACCCGCGGGTAACAGCCATAGGACGGAAATTGCGCAAATACCGTCTTGATGAACTTCCGCAGTTCTGGAACGTGTTGCGCGGAGAGATGTCGCTTGTTGGTCCGCGTCCTGAACGGCAGTATTATGTCGACAGGATTGTGGCCCGGGCGCCGTATTACAGCCTTGTGCATCAGGTGCGGCCCGGCATCACCTCTCTCGGAATGGTGAAATACGGCTACGCCTCTACAGTGGAGCAGATGGTACAACGGCTGCGCTACGACCTGCTGTATATTGAAAACATATCGATAGCTACTGATTTAAAGATACTGATCCACACGGTCACCACAGTGATTACCGGACGTGGAATTTAACATGTATTCTGTATGGAAGAACCGAGAACCGGCGGCCCGATTCACAGCCGCGTCAACGATGCTTTCATGCGTTTCCTCGTATGGAGGGAAAAGCATGTCAAGGAACGCACGTTCATAATGTTTCTCGCCTTGCTTGTGGGGGTGCTTGCCGGTCTGGCGGCGATGCTGCTCAAAACAGCCATCCACTACATATCGCGGGCCGCTACGAGCACAATAAATGTAACGGGCGGAAACTGGCTTTATATCCTGCTGCCGGCGGTGGGTGTCATAATCACGGCACTTTATGTGCGCTATGCGGTAAAGCATAACATATCGCACGGAGTCACACGTGTGCTTTACGCCATATCGCAGAACAAGAGCCGGCTGAAACGCCATAACATGTATACATCCATGGTGGCTTCGTCGATAACCATAGGCTTCGGCGGATCGGTGGGTGCCGAAGGCCCGATAGTGTATACAGGCGCCGCGATAGGCTCGAATGTGGGATCGATGTTCAGAATGTCGCCGCGCACACTCATGATACTGGTAGGCTGCGGTGCCGCAGCCGGTATTGCAGGCATTTTCAAGGCGCCGATTGCAGGAATGCTGTTTACTCTCGAGGTGCTGATGCTCGATCTTACTACGGTGTCGGTGATGCCGCTTCTGATAGCATCGATTACAGCCGCCACCATAGCATACATGTCGACTGGCTACGAATTCGAGTTTTTCTTTGCCCAGAGCGAGGTTTTCTATATGGGGCGCATTCCGTTCGTGATTATGCTCGGAGTGTTCTGCGGGCTTGTGTCGCTGTATTTCACGCGGGTTATGAATTTTATGGAGAACTTCTTCGGCAGGTTCCGGCACCGGTGGGTCAAGACATTGGTGGGCTGTGTGATACTGTCGAGCCTGGTGTTTATTTTCCCGCCTCTGTATGGTGAAGGCTACGGTTCGATAGTGGGCTTGCTCGGCGGCGATACATCGTCGATAGTGAACGGCTCTATTTTCTATGGCGACAGAGAGTCGGTATGGTTTATAATCCTGTTTATAGGACTTATAATTCTTACCAAGGCTTTTGCTACTTCGGCTACTAACGGAGCGGGTGGAGTAGGCGGAACATTCGCACCGTCGCTGTATGTGGGCTGTATGTGCGGATTCCTGTTCGCATATGTAATCAACCATATAGGTTTCGACATATCGCTTTCCACGAAAAACTTCGCGCTTATCGGCATGGCAGGTGTAATGTCGGCTGTGATGCACGCGCCGCTTATGGCCATATTCCTTACCGCCGAGCTTACCGGAGGATACGACCTGTTTTTGCCGCTCCTTATAGTATCGACCATAGCCTACGGTACCATAAAGGTATTTGAGCCGTACAGTATCTACACCATGCGTCTTGCCCAGCGGGGTGAGCTTATGACGCATCACAAGGACAAGGCCGTCCTTACCTTGCTCAAGGTGGGAAATGTGATAGAAACCGACTTTTTGCCGGTGAAACCCGAAATGTCGCTGAAAGAGGTCGTGGACGTGATATCACGGTCGAACCGCAATCTGTTCCCGGTGGTCAACGACCGTGGCGAGCTTCAGGGGGTGGTGCTGCTCGATGATATAAGGAATATAATGTTCCGTCCCGACCTTTACCGCAAGCTCTATGTAAGCACCTTTATGAGCATGCCGCCGGCAAAAATTGAACTTGGCGAGAACATGGACAAGGTAATGAAGATTTTCGACGATACCGGAGCATGGAATCTGCCTGTGGTTGAAAACGGACGTTATGTCGGTTTTGTGAGCAAAAGTAAAATATTCAATTCCTACCGACGTGTTCTGCGGCACTATTGTGAAGACTAATCTGTTGCGTGCGGCGAAGGCATTCATGAGGCCGATCGCTGCCGATCCGGTGTTTTTTGTGATAATTGTTCTTGCCGGCACGGCTGCGCCTCTTGCGTTGCAGCTTGTGTCGGGGATGTCGCTCAGGCATTATATAGTATATGATGTGTGTGTATGCT
>JAIDBM010000338.1 GCA_029056365.1 Muribaculaceae bacterium
TCTGACATCGGATGCTGTGTCTGATTACAACAAGGCTGTTGACGAGTGGAATGCCCTTGCTGAAGTATTCAACAAGGAGCTGATGGAATTCCAGACGGTATTCCAGGGATTCACTGCCAGGCTGCCCTTGTTTCAGTACAACAGTTGCTCGATTTCGCCTGATGGAACGAAAGTGGCCTCGACTCTGAGTGAACTTGAAGACCCCGACGACTATTGGTCGGAAGAATGGACCTATCCGGCACGCATCGATGTGGCCACGGGCGAGTACAAGGTGATAGGCGATATCAAGAACCTTTCGGTGTGGTCGGTTCTCGCCGACGGACGTATCACGGCCTCCACTCCCGTGATGGGTGGCAATCTGCAGGGATATATCGAGACAGAGTCCGGCGACCTGGTGAGCATCTACGACTATATCAATGGTCTTCGTCCGGACTACGGTGTATGGATGAAGGAGAATATGACGCATTCAGTTGAAGTGGACTATGACCCCGATACATACGCGCCGATATACGATGAACTGCTGATCACCGGGGCCACTGTGGCCAGTCGCGATGCCAGCAAGATTGTTACATGGACCTTGAATACCTGGGATTTCGACAACCCCGTGCCTTATTTCACATACTTCTTCGACCTCAATGCCACAAACAGTGTCGGCGACATCGCTGCCGACAGTCTCAAGGCTGAAACTTTGGGATACGAGGTGTACGACCTTTATGGACGCCGCGTGCTCCAGACTGCAGAAAAAGTGTCGCTTGAGAGCACCGGTCTGCCCAAGGGTGTTTATCTGGTGAAAGCCATATTGTCGAACGGAGAAAGCACCACCTCCAAACAGGCACTCTGATGGCATGCGCACTCTGATTGCATAAACACTCTGATCGCATAAACAATGTGTTTGATTCATAAATCTGTTTGCCCGGTTCTTCTTGAATCGGGCAAATTTTTTTGTTTTGTCGAACCGACTCCAAGGATTCTGAAATTTTGACAAAATAATATAAGGCAATTAACTGTTGTTTGCCAAAAAATTCGTAAATTTGCACCAAAATTTCCACAATCAACCAAATAATACAATGCCAATTAAGCTAAAGAAAGGCTTGAATCTTCAGATAGCTGGCGCAGCTGAGGCAAAAATAAGCGGCGAGATAGCCGTGTCGCATTGCGCTATAGCACCGGATGATTATCCTGGTTTTCAGGCTCGTCCGGCCTTGAAAGAAGGCGAGCATCTTGATGTCGGCGATCCGGTGGCCTATGATAAACTTCATCCGGCGCTGAAGCTTGTATCGCCTGTTTCCGGTACGTTAAAGTCAATCGTGCGCGGAGAACGTCGAAAGATATTGAATTTTGTAATTGAATCGGATAATGCGGGAACTGTAAGAAAGCACGCTACAGAAACCGGCAACGGGTGCGGTGCAGTCATAGGCATGCTTGCGGAGTCCGGTCTTCTGGCGTTGATGCGTACACGTCCGTACGATATAGTTCCTGACCCCGAAGCAGTGCCTCGGGATATATTTGTAAGCTGTATCGACAGTGCGCCTCTGGCAGTCAGTGCGGTGGCACTCGCAGGCAAAGACGCGGCTGATAAAATCCGCAGTGCTGTGAAACTGCTTGGCGCCGCTACCGCAGGCAAGGTATATCTGTGTGTTGATTCGGAATGGCCATATGGCCGGATTGAAGGTGCTGAAACCATAACTTTCGAGGGTCGGCATCCGGTGGGCAATGCAAGTGTCCAGATCGAGGCTGTGGCCCCGGTGAATAAGGGCGACATGGTGTGGACATTAGGTTTCGACACCTTGCTGCGAATAGGCTATTTCGCCATTACCGGTACGTTCGACCCCGTGGCATGTGTTGCTGTAACAGGGCCTGAAGTGAAAAATCCCGGAGTGTTGCGCACTGTAATAGGCGCCCCGGTCGAGGCCCTTGTCAAGGGCAATCTCATGCCGTCGGACCATCATCAGCGCATTATCAGCGGCACGGTGCTTACAGGAGAGAAAGTGGGAACGGACGGGTATCTGCATTATCCATACAGGCAGATTACAGTCATAGCCGAAGGCGACGACAAGGATGAATTCCTCGGGTGGGCCTCGTTGTCGCCATCAAAAATGAGTGCAAGCAAAACATTTCCCGGACATTTCCTCAAACGCCTTTTCAAACCCGATGCAAGAATTCAGGGCGGAAGGCGTGCGATGATAATGAGTGGCCAGTACGACAAGACAATTCCCATGGATATAATGCCGGAATATCTGATCAAGGCCATTATGGGCCGCGATATAGAGGCCATGGAAAAACTCGGAATCTATGAGGTGGCGCCTGAAGACTTCGCGCTGGCAGAGTATGCCGACACATCGAAACTGCCCCTGCAGAAAATAGTGCGCGAGGGCCTTGATTACATAAGAAAAGAACTTCAATAAGCAATGAGCAAGCTTCGTAAATATCTCGACAGGATCAGACCGCATTTCGAAGAAGGTGGAAAGCTGCATGCGTTCCACTCGGTGTTCGACGGTTTCGATACCTTTTTGTACACACCGCGCACCACATCAGGCGCAGGTGAAGTGCATATACACGACAGCATCGACTCCAAGCGTACCATGATAATAGTGGTGCTGGCCCTGATGCCGTGTTTCTTTTTCGGCATGTACAACACGGGCTACCAGCATTGGATGGCCTGTGGAGAAACCGTATTCCCGTTCTGGCAACTGATGCTTTACGGCCTTCTGACCATTCTGCCCCGAGTGGCCGTTACCTACCTCGTAGGCCTTGGTATAGAATTTGTGGTGGCACAGTGGCGCAAGGAAGAAATCCAGGAGGGATTCCTTGTAACAGGCATACTGATACCGATGATATGTCCGGTAGAGACTCCGCTGTGGATGCTGGCTGTAGCCACGGCATTCTCCGTGATATTTGTCAAGGAGGTATTTGGCGGCACAGGGTATAACATATTCAATGTGGCGCTTGTGGCCAGAGCTTTTCTCTTTTTCGCATATCCGGCCCATATGTCCGGCGACAAGGCATTTGTATCGGCAGGAAGTGTGTTCGGTTATGGCCCTGTGGCACCCGACAGCTTCAGTTGCGCCACTCCGCTTGGGCAGATTGCCGCATCGACAGGCAACGGATTGCATCTGACCGGCATCGATGGCAGCGCAATAGGCAGCTGGGATGCATTTCTGGGTCTGATACCCGGTTCATTCGGCGAAACTTCGGTGATATGTATTCTTATCGGCGCAGCCATACTGCTGCTTACAGGCATAGGCTCGTGGCGTATAATGCTTTCGGCTGTGGCAGGCGCATTGCTCATGGGCTGGATTGCCAACAGCTGTGCCACTCCGTTGTATCCGGCGTCGTATCTCACTCCGGTCGACCAGTTGCTTTACGGCGGATTTGCGTTTGCAGTGGTATTTATGGCAACCGATCCGGTTACAGCATCACGCACAAACACCGGCAAACTGCTGTATGGATTCCTGATAGGAGTCGTGGCCGTGCTTATACGTACCTACAACAACGGCTATCCGGAAGGAGCCATGCTTGCCGTGTTGCTTATGAATGCATTCGCCCCGCTGATTGATTATTGTGTGGTACAGCGAAATATCAGCCGCAGGCTTAACCGTGCTAAAACTCAGGTAAGATGAACAAGCAGAGTAATTCCTATACCATCATATACATCATAGTGCTTGTTGTAGTGGTGGGCGCAGCCTTGGCTTTTACAGCAATGGGGCTGAAAGACCGTCAGCAGCAGAATGCCGATGCCGACCGTATGCGACAGATACTTGCTGCCGTGCACATAACTCCGTCGGCCGACGGAGTGACGGCTGATTTCGAACGATATATAAGCGGCCAGACAGTTGTCGACAGCAAGGGAGCCGTAATTGGTTCCGATGCATTTGCCGTGGATATCGCCGCACAGGTAAAACTGCCCGTTGACGAACGAAAACTGCCGGTATTCATATGCACACTGGCTGATGGCGATGTGAAATATATCTTGCCTATGTACGGAGCCGGTCTGTGGGGCCCGATATGGGGTTATGTGGCTCTTGATTCCGATGCCGCTACTATATACGGAGCATATTTCGCGCATCAGGGCGAAACACCGGGATTGGGTGCGGAAATCGAAAAACCCGCGTTCAGCGACCAGTTCGACGGAAAGACTTTGTGGAAGGAAGGCCGCTTCATGCCGGTGGCAGTAGTCAAGAAAGGACAGCCATCGCCTTCCGGCGAGGATTATGTCGATGGCATCTCCGGTGGAACAATTACCTCGAAAGGAGTCAGCGCCATGCTGAGCGACTGCCTCAGACCCTATGAATCATATCTGCTCACTCTCAGATCCAAATAAGTCATGGCCGAAAAAGTCAGTAATAAAAAAATATTCCTGAATCCGCTGAGCAAGGATAATCCGGTAATCGTACAGATACTGGGCATCTGCTCCGTGCTGGCCGTTACGGCCAAACTCGAACCAGCCATAGTGATGGGCCTTTCGGTAATCGCAGTGCTGGCATTTTCCAATGTGATAATATCGCTTATCCGCAACACAATTCCAACCAATATCCGAATAATCGTGCAGCTGGTGGTTGTGGCGGGGCTTGTGGTTATAGTAAGCCAGCTGTTGCAGGCATATGCATATGATGTAAGCAAACAGCTTTCGGTGTTCATAGGCCTGATAATCACCAACTGTATATTGATGGGGCGTCTTGAGGCCTTTGCAATGGCCAACCGGCCCTGGCCGTCGTTTCTCGACGGTGTGGGCAATGGCGCCGGTTATGCGGTGATATTGGTGATAGTGGGCTTTTTCAGAGAGCTGCTTGGCAGTGGCACGCTGCTCGGATATCAGGTGGTGCCGCAATGGTGTTACGATCACGGCTATGTGAACAACGGCCTTATGATTCTGCCGCCGATGGCGCTGATAGTAGTGGCGTGTATAATATGGGTGCACCGCAGTATCAACAAGGACATCGAATAATTATCACTGAATCAAACTGAAGAAATGGAAAATCTAAATATATTCATACGGTCGATATTCGTCGACAACATGATTTTCGCCTACTTCCTCGGCATGTGTTCGTTTCTTGCGGTGAGCAAGAATGTGAAAACTGCATTCGGTCTGGGAATTGCGGTGATGTTCATGCTTGTGATCACGCTGCCCATCAACTATCTGCTTGAAACATACGTGTTGCGTCCGGGCGCTCTGGCTTGGCTCGGACCCGAATATGCAGCGATAGACCTTAGCTTTCTTTCACTGATACTGTTTATTGCCGTAATAGCATCGATGACACAGGTGGTGGAAATGGCGGTGGAGAAGTTCAGTCCGTCGCTTTACGCCTCTCTTGGCATATTCCTGCCTCTGATAGCGGTGAACTGCGCTATTCTCGGCGGTTCGCTGTTTATGCAGCAGCGTGATTTCCCCGGCATCTGGACAGCTGTGTGCGCCGGAGGAGGCTGGGGACTCGGATGGCTTCTTGCCATTACAGCTATCGCGGCCATACGTGAACGTCTTGCGCAGTATTCGAACATTCCGCGCCCGCTCCAGGGTGTTGGAATCACATTTATAATCACAGCCCTTATGGGCATAGCATTCATGAGCTTCCTCGGCATCAAATTATGATTACAATGATTGCATATATTCCGCTTGCTCTTGGCACTACCGCTCTGACGGTGATGTGCGGCGTGGGCTTTTTTCTGCTGATAACACTGCTGTTGGTGGCTGTGCTGCTTACAGCGAAGAAATATTTGGTAAAAACCGGAAAAGTTGTCATTACCATGAATGGCGATGTGAAGGTCGATGCGATATCCGGCAAGTCGCTCCTTGGCACTATGGCCGACAACAACGTGTTCCTGCCTTCGGCGTGCGGAGGCAAGGGAAGTTGCGGACAGTGTCGTCTGCAGGTTGAAAGCGGAGGCGGAGAGATTCTGCCCACCGAGACAGTACATTTTACCCGCCGTCAGATAAAGGAAGGCTGGCGTCTTGCATGTCAGGTGAAGGTAAAACAGGATATGGACATCCGCGTGAGCGATGCCGTACTTTCGGTAAAGGAGTGGGAGTGCGAGGTTATCAGCAACCGCAACGTGGCTACATTCATAAAAGAATTCATAGTGGCCCTCCCGAAGGGCGAGCATATGGATTTCATGCCCGGTTCGTATGCCCAGATTAAGATTCCGGAGTATACGATGGACTACGACAAGGATATAGACAAGAGCATGATTGGAGAGGAATATCTGCCCTCATGGCAGAAGTTCGGTCTGTTCGGACTCAAGTGTCGTAATACCGAGCCCACAGTCAGAGCCTATTCCATGGCCAACTACCCGGATGAGGGCGACCGTATAATGCTTACTGTACGTATCGCCACACCGCCGTTCAAACCCAAGCCCGAAGTAGGTTTTCAGGATGTGATGCCAGGCATAGCCTCAAGCTATATATTTACTCTTAAACCTGGCGACAAGGTGCTTATGAGCGGTCCTTACGGCGATTTCCATCCGATTATAAATTCCAAGAAGGAAATGATGTGGATAGGCGGCGGTGCGGGTATGGCTCCGCTTCGCGCCCAGATCATGTACATGACCAAGACACTGCATACCACCGACCGTGTGATGAACTATTTCTATGGCGCCCGTGCGTTGAACGAAGTGTTCTATCTTCAGGATTTCCTTGCGCTTGAAAAAGAATTTCCGAATTTCAGATTCCATCTTGCCCTTGACCGGCCCGATCCCGCGGCCGATGCGGCAGGAGTAAAATATACTCCCGGTTTTGTTCACCAGGTGATTTTCAACAATTACCTCAAGGATCATCCGGCACCGGAAGACATAGAGTACTATATGTGCGGTCCCGGCCCGATGAGTGCCGCTGTGAACGGCATGCTCGACAGCCTCGGCGTTGATCCGGAGTCGATCCACTACGACAATTTCGGGGGATGACACAAAACACTACATAAAACACAACCGACCGGAGCTGCTTGTGAAAGTGGGTCCGGTTTTTTTATTGACCGGAAAAGTGGTACAAATATATGAAATAGAGGTTGACGGAAGTTATTCCGAATTTGTAATTTTGCAATGTTATGAAAACTATCAGTAATAAAGAATTCGGCGGCGAACGTCCGTTGTTCGCCGCACACGACATAAGACTTGAAAAAGTTACCGTTCATGCAGGAGAATCGGCTCTGAAGAATTGCCGGAATATCGAGGCGGTGGATTGTGTGTTCGAGGGAAAATATCCGTTCTGGCATGTCGACGGGTTCCGGATCGAAAACTGCAGGTTCACGCCCGGAGCACGTGCTGCATTATGGTATTCGAGAGGGCTTGAGATGTATGACACTTTGGTTGAGGCTCCGAAAATGTTCCGCGAGATGCATAAGCTGTCGCTTGTAAATGTGCGCATTCCCGATGCCGCCGAAACACTGTGGCATTGTTCGGATGTAAGGCTCCGCAATGTAGAGCTTTCCGGTGCTGACTATCTTTTCATGCATTCTTCCGAAATCGACATCGAAAACTACAGACACAGCGGCAATTATTCTTTTCAATATTGTAAGAATGTGGTTATCCGGAACGCTGTGCTCAACACAAAGGATGCCTTCTGGAACACAGAAAATGTAACGGTTTACGATTCGGAGATAAACGGAGAATATCTTGGCTGGCATTCTGTGAATCTGCGTCTGGTGAACTGCCGTATTAGCGGAACACAGCCGCTGTGCTATGCACGCGGACTGGTGCTGGAGAACTGTACGTTTGCACCTGATGCCGATCTGGCATTCGAGGATTCGGATGTACAGGCCGACATACGCGGCGCTATAACAAGTGTAAAGAATCCGCGCAGCGGATGTATATCGGCTGCCGGGATAGGAGAAATGATTCTTGATGAGAATATCAAGGCTCCGGCAAATTGCAAAATAAAAATATATGCCGATGAAGTATAATTTCGATGAAATTACTCAGCGCAGAGGCACCGGTTCCTACAAATGGGATTCGGTGCCTTCAGACGATGTGTTGCCTTTGTGGGTGGCAGATATGGATTTCCGTACAGCTCCTGCTGTGACAGAA
Source organism: Muribaculaceae bacterium (assembly GCA_029056365.1). Taxonomy (GTDB): domain Bacteria; phylum Bacteroidota; class Bacteroidia; order Bacteroidales; family Muribaculaceae; genus CAG-873. Next base: position 8,014 of record JAIDBM010000338.1, read on the forward strand.
GCTCTGTACAACAGAGTGTCGCAGGGAATTTTCGGCTATACAAAGGTATCTGACGACTATTATCAGGCGGTAATCGACTGGTTCGGCTCGCGACATGGTCTGGAGATAAGACGCGAGTGGATTATATACACCAGTGGAGTTGTTCCGGCATTGTCGGCCATAATAAAGGCGCTTGCGGCTCCTGGCGAAAAAGTGCTTGTTCAGACACCGGTGTACAATTGTTTTTTTTCGTCGATACGCAACAACGGCTGTATTGTCGAGGAGTGTCCGCTCGTATTTGACGGACAGGGTTATACAATGGATTTTGAAGGCCTTGAGCGATGCTGTGCCGACCCTGCGGTGAAGCTGATGCTGCTTTGCAATCCGCATAACCCATGCGGACGAGTGTGGACTCGGGATGAACTGCGGCTTGTAGCCGACATATGCGGCAGGCATGGTGTGCGTGTGGTGAGCGATGAAATACATTGCGAGCTTGTATACCATCCGCACCGTTATGTTCCATTTGCCACGGTATGTCCGGAAGCTATAACCTGCGTGTCGCCAAGCAAGGCTTTCAATATTGCCGGATTGCAGATTGCAAACATAATCTGTGCCGATGAGTATAGCCGCAGACTGATTGACCGTGCTATCAATATAAATGAAGTCTGCGATGTGAATCCTTTCGGTGTTGAGGCTACCATAGCCGCATATCGTCATGGAGCCGGATGGCTTGATGCGTTGAACGTTTATCTGTGGGAGAACTATCTGGCGTTGTGCGACTTCTTCGACCGCAATCTTCCGGGATTGACGGTGTGCAGGCTTGAGGGTACATATCTTGTGTGGGTGGATTGCAGGAAAACCGGCATGAAGAGCTCCGATATGGAGGAGTATCTGATGGAGAAAGCCGGAGTATGGCTCAATTCCGGCGATATGTACGGTAAGGCCGGAGAAGGATTCATGCGTATCAATATCGCTTGCCCGCGTGAGCGGCTGATGGAAGCATTGCAGCGCCTGCGTATTCTTGCGGAGCTTGTCTGAACCTTCTGTGTGGATACAAAAAAAAATTGATTGTCTCCCGACAACCAATCCAGTTAACCTTAAATCTATACCATGAAAAACACATTGCAAATTTAGCGCTTTTTCAGTAGCTGTGCAAATAAATATTGGAATTTTTCCGCCTCATTCACATATATTAACACTAAAATAGTAAAATGCTGTGATTTGCCTGGCAAAAGTGGACTGGGTGTTAATGATGGCTGGCATTTTGCCATTTTCTATTTTTGTTGCGATATATTATTCCGAGCACAACACCGCGTACGGCCAGATATATAATAAAGGCGAGCCACAGTCCGTGGTTTTCAAGCGCGGGAAAACAAAGATGGTACATTCCGAAAAAAACAGCCGTTGCCAGAATCATCGAAAGCAGCATGCTGCGTGTATGGGTCAGGCCGATAAATATGCCATCGAATACGAATGCCAGCACACCTGCTGCAGGCACGGCTATGATCCATGGCATGAAATCGGTGGCGGTTTCAATCACCCTGGAGTCATCGGTCAGAATTTCGAGAATCCAATGTCCGCATCCGTAGTAGAGCAGGGCGAAAACGGCGGCCAGCACAGCGCTCCATACCATAAGAGACTTTACAGTGCGGTGAAGACTTCTGTAGTCACTCATGCCAAGGTATTTTCCTGCCAGGGCTTCTCCGGCGTAGGAGAATCCGTCCATGAAATAAGAAAACAGCAGGAACATCTGCATTAGCAGTGCGTTTGCCGCAAGTATATCCACCTGCTGGCGTGCTCCGCTGCGTGTGAACCATACCGTTACCGCCACAAGGCATAAGGTTCGCAGGAATATGTCGCTGTTTATCCTGAAAAAATTCAGTATCTGATTCAGTTGCAGTATTTCCCGCCACACAGGCGGGCCGGGACGGTATGTCCGCTTTGCTGCCAGCAGGCCATATGCAACACCAATCCACTGGGCGCTTACTGTGCCTATGGCGACTCCTTCGATACGCATGCCGAACCGGAACACCAGAGTAAAGCTCACGCATATATTCACTATGTTTGTAATCAAGGCCATCCACATTATGGCCTTTGAGTTCTGCATGCCGAGAAGCCATCCGCTCAGAGCGTATGTGCACATCACTGCCGGAGCGCCGAATACAACAATATTGAAGTACCCGGCGGCAAGTGTCCGTGTGGCGATGTCGGCATCGAGAAAGTCGAGCGACAGCTCTCTCAGCGGACCACGCAGAATTATCAGCAGCAGACCCGTGGTCAGACCTGCCAGAAGCGAACGGTAGAGCAATGTGTCGCATCCGTGCCGGTCGCCTTGACCAAGTGACTGAGCTGTGAGTCCGCTGCTGCCCATACGCAGAAAGCCGAAAAGCCAGTAAAGCATGCTGAACATGCTCGCTCCCACAGCTATCGCACCTATGTACAGTGCCGAACCTATGTGGCCTACGATAGCTGTATCAATCATACCAAGCAGCGGAGTGGTGATGTTCGATGCTATGGCCGGCAGGGCTATCGTGAGTATTTTTTTGTTGATGTCATTCATAACCGAACGACAAATTTAGCAAAAAAATCAGATATAACGCTTGTAGCTGAGAACAGGGTGTTCTTTTGTCAACTTTTTGGAGTTTCAATGGTTATTGATATTGAAAAGATAATACAAATTAGATAACTATAGATATGGAAAGAAAAAGTATCAAAGGAACCCAGACAGAACATAACCTTCTGGCATCGTTTGCCGGTGAAAGTCAGGCAAGAAACCGTTACACACTGTTTGCCGACAAGGCGAGGGAAGAAGGCTACGAACAGATTGCTGCGGTATTTATGGAGACTGCAGAACAGGAACTCAGTCATGCGCGTCAGTTTTTCTCGTTGCTCGAAGGCGGTACGGTGCAGATCAGTGCCGGGTATCCGGCAGGTGTTGTAGGCGATACACGTAAGAATCTTGCCGAGGCTGCTGCCGGCGAGCGTGAGGAATGGAGCGATCTTTATGAGAATTTCGCCAAGACGGCTCAGGACGAAGGTTTCCCGCATATAGCCAATCTCTACAGGCTTATCGCAAAGGTGGAGGTGATGCACGAACAGCGTTATCTCAAGTTGCTTGAACGACTTGAAAGCGGTACGGAGTTCGAGGATGCGGAACCTGTCGAATGGATGTGCCGGCGCTGTGGCTTCGTTGTTACGGCTAAGGGAGCGCCGAAACGTTGCCCTGTCTGTGGCGCGGATCAGGGATGGTTCCAGCGCAAGGCCGAGAACTATTGAGCTTCGGCTTTTGCTGCGGATTTATGATTTTACAAGGTTTCTGTGCACTACTGTGTACGGGAACCTTGCTGTTTTTATGTGCTGGTGGCAGGAATTTTTGAATCCGAGAACCTGCGCTGCGGATTCTATGGAGCTTTCTGTGAGCCTGCAACGTGCCAGCGCGAGCCTTTGCTGTGGATTTTTTTTACATTTTTTCGCGTTAAAATTTGGCGTTTTCGAAAATAATGCCTAACTTTGCACTCGCAATCACGAAGCATGGTTCCTTGGCCGAGTGGTTAGGCACCGGTCTGCAAAACCGTTTACAGCAGTTCGAATCTGCTAGGAACCTCACAAGACAGCGGCTCAGTTTTTAAACTGAGCCGCTGTCTTGTGAGGTATAATGAACCATAAAGGCGGCATGGTTGTTAGAAAAGCATAACAAACGTTTCACTAAACAAAATCGAATAAAGTTATGCTAAAGAAACCATTGATCGGCATGGCTGTAGCCGCTGCCTCACTGTTAGGTACCGCATCGGCCCAGAATGCGGAATTTCATATTTCGTATGGCGGATATACACAGATGGATGCTACCAATATGCACGATGGCTGGCATGGAGTGAACAACGCCTGGGGTGCTCTTAACGCCGGTTTGAATTTCAAGGTGGCCAGAAACATATGGATTGGTCCGTCGTATACTTTTTCAAGCACAACCACCAAAGGTGGCCCCGAGCACAGTAACATCGCGTATCATGCCGTGATGCTCAACGGTCGCTATCACTACTATAGAAACAGTATTGTAACTCTGTATGCCAAACTTGGCCTTGGCGTAGAGTTCAGCTACATGCAGCCTCGCGGCGGAGATAACTACACAAAAGCATATTGCGCTTACCAGATTGTTCCGCTTGGGGCACAGGTTGGTCTGTCGCGCAATGTGTCGATGTTCGGAGAATTCGGATTCGGTGCCCAGGGCGTGGCACAGGTAGGATTCAGATTCGGATTCTGAAAGCTGTGGCAGGATATGGCCTTGGAGCCATTGGTGGCACCGGATACGACAAAGGCACGCTGTTGAAACGCGTGCCTTTGTCATTCGCAGCTGTTTCGGCTGAAATCAAAGTTTGGAGTTGAGTTCGGCGCCAGCTTTGAATTTTACGGTTTTGCGTGCGGGGATAACAATTTTTTCTTTTGTGCGCGGATTGAGACCGGTGCGTTCGGCCTTTTCAGCTATTGCAAAAGTGCCGAAGCCAATCAGGGCCACTTTATCGTTTGCTGCAAGAGCTTCGCTTATGGCGTTGAGGGTTGCGTCGAGTGCGTTCTTTGCATCGGCTTTCGAGAGATTGGCCTTCTCGGCGATAGCGTTTACAAGTTCAGTTTTGTTCATGATGGTTTGTGTTATATTGAATTTGAAAATATCGGTGTGAGAAATTTATTTCGGACGCAAATATAATGTTAATATTTGGAAAACGAATAGAAAATCTCAAAAAAAATCGGAGTGAATCTCTTTTTTTTGGCTTTTGGAGCGAAAAAGGGAGGGAAAAGGCGAAATTTTCAGTAAATTTGCACAAAATTTTGAATTGAATTAAAATATGCTTGGATTAGGAACCTCCCGGCAGTTGCCGTCGGTGACGAAAAATCTGCTGGTGATAAATGTGCTGATTTTTGTAGTGATGATGCTCAGTCCGCTGATGGACCAGAAGCTTACCACATACGCGGCATTGCATTATTTTACTTCGCCCGGCTTCAAGTCGTGGCAGCTGGTTACGTATATGTTTGTACACGGAGGTTTCGGCCATCTGTTGTGCAATATGGTCGCGCTTTATTTTTTCGGTCCGGTCATAGAGCGGGTCCTCGGGCGTGAACGTTTTCTGTTCTTCTATCTGATATGCGGAGTCGGAGCGGCTCTGGTTCAGGAAGGCGTGTTTGCCTGGCTTGTCAACGGCTATGATGTGAAGTATGGCTCCGCTGCGGTGGCATGGGTCATCGACCATTCATGGTCGATGTTCAGCAACGGGTCGACCTCGCTTAGTCCGGATGAACTTATGGAGGGAGTGAAATACGGCGTGATAAGCATTGGTTCCGGCGGTTACAGTTATGTACCAGGAGTAATGGAGCTTATAGGTATCGCCAATACCCCTACTGTAGGGGCGTCGGGCGCCATATTCGGCATTCTGGGAGCCTCGGCCATGCTGTTTCCGAATGCAAGGGTATACCTGTACTTTGCCATACCTATGAAGCTGAAGTGGCTGGTGATAGGCTATGCCGTGCTTGAACTGATACAGGGTGTGGGAGGCTATGCCACCACAGTGGCTCATTTTGCGCATCTCGGCGGTCTGCTTGTTGCTGTACTGCTGGTAATTTATTGGAAGAAAAAAGGCTTTTTCAATGATAAGTGGTTCTTTTAAGCGTTTTGTGCCTGGCGGATTTGTTGCCATGGCATGGGGCAGCGCCACCGCAAGGCTGATTACAATAAACTGTGTGGCATTCGTGCTCGTTACCGTGGCCAATCTCATCTGCTCGGCTTTCGGTTGCGGTCAGGCGGCTGCAACGCGATGGCTGGCTCTTCCGGGCGATGGCGCATTGTATCTCAGCCGTCCGTGGACTGTGTTCACCTATATGATAGTAAATACCGACTTGCTGCGACTGATATTCAACATGCTGTGGCTTCTGTGTTTCGGCCGTCTGCTGTCGCTTCCCATGTCGTCGTCCAGACTTATATGGCTGTATGTTTCAGGTGGTGTTGCCGGAGGCGTACTGTATCTTGTAGGTTCGCTTTGCGGATTCTGGTCGGCCGCCTGGCTCATGGGTCCTTCGGCATCGGTTATTGCTGTGGCTGTGGCCACGGCGCTCATGCTTCCGCAGCTCGAGATAAATATGCTTGTTTTGGGCAGGGTGAAGGTTGTATGGGTGGCTGTGTGCGTGCTGCTTATATATTTTCTTGATATCGACGGTCAGAATCTTGGCGGCAATGCTGCCCATGTCGGAGGTGCATTGGCCGGAATAGTAGCCGGTCTTGGCCACGGACGGGTGTCTGACATGCGTCTGAGGTTCATCAAGGCCCGGGGAAATAAAAAAAACAGTGCCGGGAAGCGCGAGAGTTACAATGTGCCGCGCGATAAAAAGGAGTTTTCGGCCGAAGACAACAGGCGGCTTGATGCCATACTCGATAAAGTGAAGCGAGCCGGTTATGGCGCTTTGTCCGATGATGAAAAGAGAGAGCTTTTCGATATATCCGGAAGAATCAAGTAGAAAAAATGATCAGAAATAAATACACAGGCCGGAAGAATTCTGATATGCCTATAGAGAACAGCAGGGGCATATGGTGGAAAATCGGCTATGGATTTTGGCTATTTATAAATATTGTTGTTGCGGCCGGATTAATCTGTTCGGCTTATGCCGGAATGTATAATCCTACAGAGGTTGCCGGCGCCGGTATTGTAGGCATGACTTTGCCCGGCTGGTTCGGCGCGGCCGTGTTTATAGCTGTGCTCGACCTTATATGGTGGCGTCGGACATCGCTGATTGTTATTCTTGCATTGCTGGTATGTGCCGGCCCGCTGTGGAATTTCTGTCCGCTTAATCTGCCTGCGGGGAAGCTTACACCGGAGGAACAGGAGCGGGCTTTTACGCTGCTTACTTATAACACACTCAATCTTGCCGATTGTGAAATGGACTCCGGACCGAACCACACACTGGAGTATATCATAGAGCAGGATGCCGACATAGTTTGTCTTCAGGAATTGTATATGGTGAAGGAGTCGGAGTCGCTTCATGTCACGGCTGAGCAGGTTGATGCTCTGCACCGGCGTTATCCGTATATCATTTTCACGAAGTCGCAATGCGTGATGTCGAAATATCCGGTCAGTGCCCTGCATGTCGATTATTATGCCCCGGATTCCAAAGGCGGTGATTTCGCAGCATATCAGATTGATGTCGAAGGCCATAAGATTGCAGTGTTCAATTGCCATTTCCAGTCGATAGGTCTTACGGCCGAAGACAAGCAGCTTTATACGGAGCTGACCGATGGGAAAGCCGGCAGAAACAGTGTAGGAGAGGTGAGCAACCATCTAATCGCCAAGCTTATGCATGCCAATCAACGCCGTGCGAGACAGGCAGAGATGATAGGCCGCTATATAAAGCACTATGGTGGAGAAAATGTAATTGTTTGCGGCGATTTCAACGATGTGCCGGGATGTTATACATTAAGACGTCTGGCGGAGTTCAATCTGAAAGAGGTTTATCCCCAGGTGGGTTTTGGCCCGATGATCACATACAACGCCAACCGCTTCTATTTCCGTATCGACCATGTGCTTTATCGCGGGTGTTTCAAGCCCCACAGCATGGTGCGCGGCTCGCTCAGGAGCAGCGACCATTATCCTTTGACAACAACATTCGTTTTTGATAAGGACGCCGTTGAATAGCCGCTTGGAATCGCTTGGATTATTCTTCGACCGGGGCCTGTTGTGCGACTGAACGCATACTGTCGAGGGCATTTTGCATGGAGTCGATGGAGTCTTTCAGAGCCGATATTTCCTGTGTGGCCGCGCTGATGTTGTCGCGGCATACGGCGAGTTCGGCCGAGGCGTCAACAAATTTACGGTGTGCCAGAGTGAATGCGGCAAAGTATCCGGCAAAGAAGGCTATTATTATGGCGGTGAGTCCGATGGCTATGTTTTTTGCTGAAAAAATGCGACCGCTGACTGATGGATTACCGTGAACATCAGCCAAAGGGTCTTCATGGTCGTACTGTGTCTCGCGTATATCGTTTTTAATACTTTTGGGTGCGGCTTTAATACGGGCGAGTACCACAGTGGAGTTGTCGCGGCTTACATCAGAGCCGCCGTTTTCTATCAGTGTGAGTGCGATGTCGGCAAGTTCATCGTCGAATCTTGACAGTTGGTCTGAGATCATTTCCGGATCTGCATTGGTGCATATGTCGTTGCTGCAGAGCATCAGCACGCAGTCGCGTTCGATTCTGAACTCTGAAATTCCTATGGAGTTATTGCCGGATTTGTCAAGTTCACAGCCTGTGAGTTTTGCAAGTTTGCCGTCCGACAGACAAAACATTCCGTTATTGCCCGTGTGGGCTATTGTTACGGTGGCATCGCTGTTACTAATGATTGCAGCTGTTACTCCGCAGCGTGTATGCTGTGATGCGGGGCGTGATGCGTTGTGACGCGCCATATGGCTGTTGACGCTTGTCATGGCTGCTGCCAGTCTGTTTCTTACGGAACCGTCTCTGTTTTCTTCAAGGTAGGATATTATTGCGGCTCTGGCGGTGTCGGCTGCAGTCTCGCCGTTTTCGTATAAGCCGGTACCGTTTATAACCATACATAGAACGCGGCTTTCGTCATCGATGTATTGGGCTGCGAACGAGTCTCCGCTGCCGTTTTGGCGTATCCGGTTGTCAGTCGTGCCGAAAATCTGCAGATTCTGTATCATAGGGTTACGGTCTTGTTTTGTGGTGTATGGCTGTTTGCCACAAGACCGCAACCCTCTGAGAGAAGAGAGTCGCGGTCTTGTGGATTTTTGGCTGTATTGCGATACACATCGCTTGTCGGTCGGCGGGTTATGCTTCGTCGATGTCGGCAAGGGCGGGGTCAATCATTATGCGTCCGCAGTACTCGCAAACGATTACTTTTTTGTGCATCTTTATTTCCATCTGCTTCTGGGGCGGTATGCGGTTGAAGCATCCTCCGCAGGCATTACGCTGCACATATACAATGCCGAGGCCGTTTCTGGCATTGCGGCGAAGACGCTTGAAGGCAGAGAGTGTGCGTTCATCGATTTTGGGTTCGAGTGCTTTGGCTCTCTCGCGCAGAGATTCTTCTTCCTGACGGGTTTCGTTTACAATCTCGTCGAGTTCGTTTTTCTTTTCGTTGAGAATGTGTTCCTGGTCGGCAAGACGTTCTTCAGTCGCGCGGATATCGGCTGTTTTGTTGTCTATGGCGCGGTTGTAGTCGTTTATATGCTTTTCGGCAAGTTCGATTTCCAGAGTCTGGAATTCTATTTCTTTGGAAAGAAGGTCGAATTCGCGGTTGTTGCGAACGTTGTCAATCTGCTCTTTATATCCGGCAATAAGGCTCTGGCAGTTTTTGATTTTTTCTTTTTCAACTGCAAGGCTGCGTTTCAGTTCATCAATGTCGTTATGATAGTTGTCGACACGTGTATGCAGACCGGCAATGCTGTCTTCAAGGTCTTTGACTTCAAGAGGGAGCTCGCCGCGTATTGTGCGTATACGGTCGATTTCGGAGAGTATGGTCTGAAGCTGATACAGTGATTTCAGGCGCTGTTCTACTGATGAGCTGTCGGATTTCTTTTCAGTGGCCATATATTATTGATATTTAATCGGGTTGGATTCTAACTCTGATTTATAGACTGCAAAGTTAGGAAATTTTTCTGTAATAGCGTTATAAAAAATCTGTTTTGTGCACGATTCGCTCTCAAAATGGCCTATATCGAGCAACAGAATTTCATTTTGCCAGTCAACGAAGTCGTGGTAGCGGATATCACTGCTCAGATAGGCCTCGGCCCCGCTGCGCAACGCCGCACCGATAAACTCGCCGCCGCTGCCTCCGCAGATGCCCAGACGGCGTATGGGCCGCTCAGGGTCGTCGATGCGTGTGCTGCGTACCACCGGTGATCCGAACGTTGTTTTGATGCGCGATATAAGTTCGCTGATGCTTATGGCCGGCTCGAATACGGCGTATGCGCCAAGTCCCAGCGACGGGTCGCTCTGGCGCAGAGGTATCACGCGGTAGCCGAAAATACGGCAGGTAAGTTCGCCGAGCCGCGTGGCGATTTTGCCGATACAGTCTGCCGGCAGTGTGGCGGTCAGTTTCACAGCCTTTTGTTCTTCGATATCCACAAAATTGTCGGAACTTGACTCAAGGCTATAGGCACTGGCCATGCAGCTTTCCTGGCGGGTAAGCTGCTCGTCGGCTCCGAGTTCAATCATGGCCATGCGCACGGAGTCCTCGCCTTTGTCATCGGTCGTGACACTGAGACAAATCAGGCGGTCGGCAAGCGGACTGAGCACATGCCTTACCTCGGCTCCGAGCATCTCGGCCATGGTGTACGACACGCCGCCCCGAGCCGAGTCGAGGGCTGTATGGCAGCTGTACACCGTTATGCCGTAGCGTATGGCGGCCATTACGGCTTCTTCTACCGGAGTATTGCCGCTGAGCCGCTTGAGGCCTTTGAATATCAGCGGGTGATGCGATATTATAAGCGAGCAACCGCGTTCGCGTGCCTCCTCCACAATGGCCGGAGTAACATCGACACACAGTAACACGCCGCTACACTCGGCGCGGCGCGACCCTACCTGGATGCCGGTGTTATCCCAGCTCTCCTGATACGACGGATGCGCCAACGCCTCGATGGCTTCTATGATATGGCCGTTGAGCATTACTTTTCTTCGGGTTTTACTATGGCCAGAGTAAGCTCGTCGAGCTGCTTCTGGTCCAGAGGGGCAGGTGCGTCGAGCATCACATCGCGGCCTGAGTTGTTTTTGGGGAATGCAATGCAGTCGCGTATGCTGTCAAGTCCGGCGAATAGGCTTACCCAGCGGTCGAGACCGTATGCGAGGCCGCCGTGTGGAGGTGCTCCGAACTTGAACGCGTTCATGAGGAAGCCGAATTGTTCCTGAGCTTTTTCGGGAGTAAAGCCGAGAATTTCGAACATCTTGGCCTGCAGCTCGCTGTCGTGTATACGAACAGAACCGCCGCCGACTTCTACACCGCTTATCACCATGTCGTAGGCATCGGCTCTGACGGAGGCCGGAT
>JAIDBM010000339.1 GCA_029056365.1 Muribaculaceae bacterium
CCCCCCCCCTTCGCGGGCCCGACTCTCCCCCCCGCCCCCCCCCGGCGGCCGAGGGGGGCCCCCCTCGGCTCTCCGCCGCGGCGGCGGGCATCCTGCAGCATTATCACATCGTGCATTCCGTGGAGTGCCGACGGAAGTTCTTCGTTAAGCTCAATGAATATCTTCTTGGCCATGTGGGCGTAGGTGGGAATGTTGCCTACACCTGTGCCGAGAATGATTTCACCTTTGTCGTTTATGTCTGCGGCCTCGATTATGGCGAAGTCGATGTCGCCGTAGAATCCATAGCGCATTTCCTGCGACATTTCCGAGAGGTGGCGGTCGTTGTAATGGCAGTCGTGAGCGTTGATGCGTTTGCGCAGGTCAGGTACATTCTGGTAAGGCGCACGCATGTTTATTGCATTAGCACGAGAGAGAACGCCATCGACGTGGTCGGATGTTGAGGCGCCGGTAAAGAGGTTTATTTTAAACGGGCGTCCGGCCTCATGTTCGCGTTCGGCTTTTTTAGCAAGTTCTTCAGAGATGGCTTTGGGGGTGCCAGGTGCTGTAAAACCCGACAGACCGAGTGTCATGCCATCATGGATCATTTCGGCTGCTTCGGCAGCGGTGATGTAATTGAATGCCATAGCTAAACTGTCAGAGTGATGTTTGATTTATAGTTTAAGGTTTTCAGTTTTTGAATTTTGGAGTGGACAATACTTCGCCAATGATAAGTGTGCGCAGTATTTTCCGGCGTTGTTCATCGGAGAATTCATCGGTGTGGCTGCAAGTGTCGTCGGTTGCGGGGTGGTTTCCGCCGATGGCGCGGCCACCTTCTTCTTCAGGCCGGAATGAATACGTTTGAGTCGATTTGCTGCGTTTGTCGTGTAGCTTCGGCTTTGCTGATGTCTGTTTCTGCGCTGCGGTTCCGGCTGCTGTGGGCGTGAAGGTTGTCTGGATTTCGGGTTTGTGGGCCGATTGCCTCCTGTTCTGCGGTGCATGTGAGATGTGATTCTTGCTTTTCCGTTTTTTGTAAGCTTCATGAATAAGCCCTATTGCAACGGAAATTGCAAAAATGCCGATTGTTGTCAGCGTTTCTATCAAATCTTTTTCATCCACTGTCTGCTTGTTTCTGAAATTTTCTGTAATTTTGCACAAATGTACGGAATAAACCGCACAAGGCAAAATCTTTTGTGCTTTTTCTCGCATGTATACAAGGAAAAAATGAAGAAACTATATATTGAAACTTACGGCTGCCAGATGAATGTGGCCGATTCGGAGGTTGTTGCCGCTGTGCTCGGCATGGCCGGTTATGAGTCGTGTGATGACATATCGCAGGCCGATGCCATTCTGCTCAATACCTGTTCGATCCGCGACAATGCCGAACAGAAAATAGTAAGCCGTCTGCAGTATCTGGGTTCGCTGCGGCGCAAGAACAGCGCCCGGCGTCTGATTATCGGTGTGATCGGATGCATGGCGGAGCGTGTCCGCGACACATTGCTCGATGAATATGGAGTGGATGTCGTTGCCGGACCTGACGCTTATCTTGATCTGCCTGCGTTGTTTGCTGCGGCGGAGAGCGGACGCAAGGCTATAAATGTGGAGCTGTCGACCACCGAGACCTACCGCGAGGTTGTGCCGGCGCGTATCGGTCCGGGCAAGGTAAGCGGTTTTGTAAGCATAATGCGAGGCTGCAATAATTTCTGTTCCTATTGTATAGTGCCTTATACCCGTGGCCGGGAACGTTCGAGACCGGCCGACAGTATTTTGCGTGAGGTGGCCGATTTGCGTTCAAAGGGTTACAGAGAGGTGACTCTGCTGGGCCAGAATGTGAATTCCTACCGTTATGTGCAGGACGATGGCAGCGAGATCGGCTTTCCGCTCCTGCTGGCCATGGTGGCGGAGTCGGCGCCGGATATGCGTGTGCGTTTTACCACATCGCATCCCAAGGATATGTCCGACGAGACCATCGCGACTATAGCGGCCCATGAAAATATATGCCGCCATATACATCTGCCTGTGCAGAGCGGCAGCGACTCGGTGTTGAAGGCAATGAACCGGAAATACACCAGGGCATGGTATCTGGAACGTATCGCGGCCATACGCCGTATGATTCCTGACTGCGGTATAAGCAGCGACCTTTTTACCGGATTCCATAATGAGAGCGAGGACGATTTCGGACAGACCTTGTCGCTGATGGAAGAGGTTGGTTTTGATTCTTCGTTTATGTTCAAGTATTCCGAGCGCCCGGGCACGCTTGCAGCCCGGACGATGCCCGACAACGTTCCCGAGGAGGTGAAGATAGAGCGTCTGAACCGTATGATCGCCCTTCAGAACCGTCTGAGCGTCGAGTCGAACCGGCGCGACATCGGAAAAGAGTTCGAGGTGCTTGTCGAGGGAGTGTCGAAACGTAGCACCGAGCAGTTTGTCGGACGTACTTCGCAGAACAAGACGTGTGTGCTGCCCCGTGGCACTTATCGTGTAGGGGATCTGGTTAAGGTAAGAGTAAAAGACGCCACTTCGGCTACACTGATATGCGAACTTGTATGAACACATTGCGATTGGGCGCTGCTTTCGTCTCCGCTCTTTTATTGGCAGGCTGCGGCGGCAACGACGAGCCGCAGCCGGGTATCGAACTGGAGCCTTTCGATTTTCATGTAATAGATTATTCGCCTGCGCCGGGGCAGTTTGTGAACGAAATTCCGGCATACAGTCAGGGCGATGACGCCGCAGTTATGGCAACAAGGGCCGACCAGATGCTTCATCGGCGGGAGATGGTGAGTCTCGGCGCGTGGGGAGGCAGCATTACATTGAGTCTGAACCGTCCGCTTTACAATTACGACGGGCCTGATTTCAGAATTCTCGGCAATGCGTATTTTTCGGGTTCGGATGCCATGGGGCTGCGTTATGGAAGCAGCGAGCCGGGCATAGTGTATGTGATGTGCGACCAAAACAACAACGGCGAGCCCGACGACACATGGTATGAGCTTCGCGGCGAGGGATATGACGAGAGCATGGCCGATTATGAGGTGACTTATCACCGTCCGGCCATGGACGCCACCGATGCCACCTATATAAAGTGGACCGCTTCCGATGGCGCCCAAGGCTATATAAACCGTGTGAGTTCGTATCACCTGCAGAACTTCTTTGCCGAATGGGTGGGAAAGGGCGACCAGACTTTCCGCGGACGCCGTTTGCCCGACAACGGTGTGCTCGATGAGGCTACAGGCATGTATAGGCTGTACAATATAAAAGGCTATGCCGATTCTTATCCGAATAACGATGACGCATCGATGCTCGACATATCGATGGCAGTGGATGCCGATGGCAATAGTGTCGACCTTCTCTATATAAATTTCATACGTGTTGTTACCGGAGTGCTTCAGACCAACGGGAACCTCGGGGAATGCAGTACGGAAGTTGCAGGAGTGGAATTTTTTCAGTGAAAGCCTGTGATGTGCGTGACGGCGGTCATTGTCCGGAGCGGGGTTTTCGGTACTCTATGTCCTGCAGGGCCTTTTCGTCTTCGTTCAGTTGCGACGGAGTCTCGCCGTTGTTGCGGCTGATTATGTATCTGTTGTAATAAGCCAGCACGAGAGTGGTGAGCGGAAGGGCAATGATGAGTCCGATAAATCCCAGCAGCGAGCCCCATACCGATAGCGACAGGAGTATGATGGCCGGGTTAAGGCCCATGGCTTTGCCCATGATTTTTGGGGTAAGGAACAGGTCCTGGATGCACTGCACCACTATGTAAACGAGCATGCACTGCCACCAGAAAGGCCAGAAGTCGACCGAAGAGTCTACCGATACCACAAGGCAGATTAGAGTTGTCGGAACCAGCGAAATGAGCTGAAGATAGGGCACCATGTTCAGCAGGCCGATGAACAGGCCGAGCACAACGGCCATGGGCATGCCTATGATGCTGAAACCGATGCAGAACAGTATGCCCACGCATAATGCCACAAGGGCCTGCCCGCGGAAATAATGGTTCATGGAGTTTTTTACATCGTTGCCTATCGAAGTGGCTGTACGGCGGTATTTCGGAGGTATTATATGGTGGAATCCGTTTAGGAGCTTTTCATAATCGAGCATTATGAAAACCACATACAGAACCACTATAAACCAGTTGAATATGCCGAGAACCACACTCAGGCCGCCGGATATGAAGCCGCCGGCCATGTCGAGAATCGACCTCACATCCTGACGTGTCAGACGTTCGGAAATGAGTTTGAAGTCGATGTTCCGCCGCAGGAAATCGTGAACTTCCTGAGGAATGAAAGTAACCTGTGAGTTCGAACTCGCATACTGGTGTATCATGGCGGCCAGCTGGTGCATTTCCCTTAGAATCGAAGGCACGAATATGATGCATGCCAGCGCTATTATCAGCAGCGACTCGAACAATGTAATGAAAATCGGCAGAATACGGCTTCTTACACCGAGTATGCGCCGGTTGTACTGTACGAACGGTTCAAGGATGTATGCAATGAGCCAGGCTACAAGAAAAGGCAGAAGCACCTGCCCGAGTGCGTTTATGAGCATTATGACACCGGTGAACAGGGCGAGCATTATCAGCAGCCGCACTACGCGGTCGAAGGTAAACGGCTGGTCCCAGAATGACTGAAAATCGGCGTCTGGAGGCTCGATGAGCGGTTTATTCGCGTTCATGAATGTAAACTTTTGGGAAAATGTTTTCAAAGTTAGCTATTTTCCGTAAATTTGCATCCACAACTCAGGCGAAATCTGAGTGCTGACAATCAATAATAACATTAAAACCACAATGGAACAAGTACAAACCTCACAGAAAACCGCGCCGGTTGCGCTCAACGAGCATGCCTGGGCCCGCTGGACCGCACTTGGCCTTCTTGCGCTGGCCATGTTCTGCTCGTATATCTTTATGGATATACTCTCGCCGATAAAGGACCTGCTGCAAAGTACCCGTGGATGGGATTCCACAGCCTTCGGCACTATGCAGGGCTCGGAGACATTTCTTAATGTATTCATCTTCTTCCTGATTTTTGCAGGAATCATACTCGACAAGATGGGCGTGCGCTTCACGGCTCTGCTTTCAGGAGCGGTAATGCTTGTGGGCGCTGTAATCAACTGGTATGCTCTTACCGATGCGTTTCTCGGCAGCAGTCTTGATGTATGGTTTACCGAGCACCTCAATTATATACCCGGCTTCCATGAACTCGGCATATCGCCCTTTTACGAGGGCATGCCTGCGTCGGCCAAGTTCTCGGCGGTCGGATTCATGATATTCGGCTGTGGAGTCGAGATGGCCGGCATAACTGTGAGCCGAGGCATTGTAAAGTGGTTCAAAGGCCGTGAGATGGCACTCGCCATGGGTTCGGAAATGGCGCTTGCACGCCTTGGTGTGGCCACCTGTATGATATTCTCGCCCATGTTCGCCGAACTTGGCGGAGAGATAAGTGTGTCGCGCTCGGTTGCATTCGGCGTGGTTCTGCTTATGATAGCCCTTATAATGTTCATCGTTTATTTCTTCATGGACCGCAAGCTCGACATGCAGACACATGCGGCGGAGGAGAAAGACGATCCGTTCCGAATCAGCGACCTTGGCAAGATTCTCGGCAGCATGGGATTCTGGCTGGTGGCCTTGCTTTGCGTGCTGTATTATTCGGCTATTTTCCCCTTCCAGAAATATGCTGTGAACATGCTTCAGTGCAATCTTGACTTCACTGCGGTGGCTGAAGATTCAATCTGGGCCAGCGACACTGTTACGGTATGGCAGTACATTATAATGATAGTTGTTGCCGGCTGCTCGTTCGCCAGCAATTTCGCATCGCGGAAAAGTCTGCGTCTGACCTGTATGGTAGTTGCGGTGATTGCCCTGGTGGCTTACTGCTGGATGGGTTATATGCGCCAGAGTGCATCGGCCATATTCGCGGTGTTCCCGCTTCTGGCCGTAGGCATCACACCTATTCTCGGCAAGTATGTCGACTATAAGGGTAAGGCGGCTTCGATGCTTGTGCTCGGTGCGCTGCTGCTTATAGCCTGTCACCTCACCTTCGCTTTCATTCTGCCGATGTTCAAGGGTTCGCCCGTAGGCGGTGTAGTGGTGGCTTATCTCACTATTCTGGTGCTCGGAGCCTCGTTCTCGCTTGTTCCGGCATCGCTTTGGCCGAGTGTGCCCAAGCTTGTCGACGCCAAGATTATCGGTTCGGCTTACGCTTTGATTTTCTGGATCCAGAACATTGGCCTGTGGTTGTTCCCGATGCTTATCGGCAAGGTGCTCGACAGCTCGAATCCGCAGATTGCCGAGGCGCTGGAAAACGGCACGATGACAGAGGAAGTGGCATCGGTGAGCTACAATTATACAGCTCCGCTGGTAATGCTGGCATGTCTTGGTGTGGCGGCTCTTGTTCTTGGCCTGGTGCTCAAGGTTGTCGACCGCAAGAAGGGACTCGGACTTGAGGAACCGAACGTGAAGGATTCGGTAGAAGTGGAAGAGTCGGAAGTGGAAGCAGTGGAACTCTGATGCGCATACACGAGCCGGCTCCACGGAGCCGGCTCTATAAAAAGCGAGGGGCGAGTCAACCGACTCGCCCCCGTTTTTGTTTGCAGACAAGAACTGCTTATGCACCCGGCTCGATAGCGCCGCTGGGGCATACTTCGGCACAGCTGCCGCATTCGATACAAGTGTCGGGATCGATGTGATAGATATCGCCTTCAGAGATAGCTTCAACGGGGCAAACGGGCAGACAGGTGCCGCATGCAACGCATGAGTCAGTAATAACGTAAGCCATTGTTTTGAAATTTAAATAGTTAGATAAAATATACGGATTGTATTGTAGTTGTTTAGACTGCAAATTTAATTCTTTTTTTTGTTATAGCGTTCTTTAATCGGAAAATATTCGAAAAAAAAGTATTATTTAGCACAATGCCCCACTTTGCCCGCTCATAAATAATTAGTAAATTTGCATATTCAAATACATCGAGTAAAATCAAACATACAACATAATGGACAATACACCTTATCGCCGTGAGTCGGCGGAGAAGACTACAGAAGCCCAGCCGGTGCAGCCGGAGCGCGAGAAGCAGCCGTTTACCCAGAGTTCGTTGTTCTGGGTTCTTATCGGGGTTGGAATCGTGATTATTGTGTTGGGTGTCTGGATGCTGATAAAGTCGTCGTCCGACTCCAGACGTCAGGCCGAGGAAGCCATGAAGGCTAAAGAAGAAGCCGAACTCGCTCTCGAGCAGCAGGCCCTGCAGTTTGAATACGAGAGTCTGAACCGTGAATTCGACGAGTTCGAATCGCAGCGCCTGCAGATTACAAACGACTCGCTGAAGCTGGCGCTTGAAGAAAAATACAACACCGCCCGTATGGAGGTGGAGCGGCTTCAGAGAGAACTCAAGGACACTAAAAACAAGTCGGCGGCCGAGATTGCGAAGCTAAAGAACGAAATCGACACCTTAAGGGCGCTGTTGAAACATTATGTAGAGGAAATCGACCGTCTGAACAAAGAGAACCAGGCCTTGCGCGAGGAAAACGCTCAGATCAAGGACCAGAACCAGCAGCTGCAGTCGCAGGTGAGCAGCACGGCCGAACGTAACCGGCAGCTCAGCCAGGATATGGAGCGGGCGTCGAAGCTGAATGTAAACGGAGTAGGACTGCAGCCTCTGAATAAAAAAGGCAAAACCGAGAAAAATGTGAAGAAGGCCCGGCAGTTCGCGGTTAACTTCACCGTGCTCAAGAATGTGTCGGCCTCAGTGGGTGAAAAGACATTCTATGTGCGTATAACCACTCCCAGCGCCGATCTGTTGGGCGGAGGCGGAAGCTTCAGTTTCGAGGGCAGTCAGGTGCCGTATACCGCCAAGCGCACTATCGAGTATGGCGGCGATGATGTTCCGGTGACCATATATTACGACTGTGCCAACAACACATTGAGCGGAGGCGCATACACTGTTGAAGTATTCACCGACGGATACAGGGTAGGTCGCGCGACAGTCAATCTAAAATAAGCGGAAATCTTTTGCGCTTGCCCCGGGGCAATGACGGCATCAGCAACCCTGGCGATGACATTTAATGTTGAACCGGCTCTAAAACAACGTTGGTATTATGACATTCTGGCAGGATATATATCAGGCCGTAAACGGCATAGAGGTGACAACGGTGGGCAGCATCTACAAGCTGCTGCTCAGTATGGTTCTTGGCGCGGTGGTCGGATTCGAACGCAAGCGCAAGGGGCAGAGTGCCGGAGTGCGTACGTTTTCGCTCATAGCCATGGGAGCTACCCTGGCCATGTTGCTGAGCATCTATGTGCCTCAGGAATATATGGGCCTGAAGAACGGCGACCCGGGGCGTATTGCAGCGCAGGTGGTTACCGGAATCGGTTTTCTCGGAGCCGGTGCCATCATACAGATGAAAGGTTCGGTACGCGGACTTACCACAGCGGCGGGCATATGGATGGTAGCCACCATAGGCATGGCGGTGGGAGTGGGGCTGTACTGGCTGTCGGTGGTGGCCACGCTTCTGATACTGTTCATTCTGGTGCAGCTCGAGAGCATAGAACACCGCATGAGCACCGGAGGAGAATCGCGTATAATACGGGTGCGTGTCGGAGCCATACTGCACGACATAAGCGGCTACCGCAAGGTGCTGCGCAACCATCATATCCAGCTGAGCAACTTCTATGTGGAATATAACTATGAGGCCAACACCACATCGCTGAATCTGGTGATTCTGGCCCATAAAAGCATAGACTATATAAAACTATTCGATGAACTGAGCCGTGAGCATCCCACACAGGCTATTACACTGGCCAATCAGCTGAGTATCTGACGGGTATTCCTGCTGCTATGTAGAACGGCAAAAAAACAAGAAGAAATTGAATATAGAAGGACTGATAACCGATCTTGCGTTCATACTGCTGTTGGGCGCGTTTGTTACTGTATTGTTCAAATGGATAAGGCAGCCGGTAGTGCTGGGTTACATAGTGGCAGGCTTCCTTGCCAGTCCTCATTTCGAATATCTTCCGTCGGTCACAACCGAGGCCAATATCGACTTCTGGGCTGAAATAGGCATAGTGGTGCTACTGTTCAGTCTCGGCCTTGAATTCAGTTTCAAGAAACTGCTCAACAGTGGCGGCAGCGCTGTGGTTACGGCGCTTATAATAGTAGCCGGCATGATGTGTGCCGGTTTTGCCATCGGACATGTGTTGGGATTCAACACAATAAACAGCCTTTTTCTCGGTGGCATGCTTTCGATGTCGTCCACCACTATAATCATCAAGGCCTTCACCGATCTCGGACTTCGTCAGCGCAAATTTGCCTCGCTGGTGCTGGCGGTTCTTATAGTCGAGGATCTGTTTGCGGTGGTAATGATGGTGATATTGTCGTCGATAGCCATAAACAACAGCGTGGAGGGAACCCAGCTACTGCTCAGTGTCGGCAAGCTTGTGTTCTTTCTTGTAATGTGGTTTCTTGTGGGAGTGTATGTGCTACCGAGCATGTTCAATGCGTTCCGCCGCTTTCTCAACAGCGAGACACTGCTGGTGATAAGCATGGGACTTTGTCTGGGCATGGCGGTATTCTCGGTTTATTGCGGATTTTCGCTGGCGCTCGGGGCATTTGTCATGGGTTCGATACTTGCCGGCACAAGCTATGCCGAACGCATCGAGCATGTGGTAACACCGGTGAAAGACCTTTTTGGCGCGGTATTCTTCATATCGGTGGGCATGATGGTGCAGCCGGCCATATTGGCCGAATACTGGCTGCCGATAATAATACTGTCGGCTGTGGTGATTACGGGAATGATAGTGTTCGGCACGTTCGGCATGCTCGTTACCGGCCAGACACTGAAAGTGGCCATACAGTCGGGCTTTTCTCTTACCCAGATAGGCGAGTTCGCATTCATCATAGCCACGCTGGGCATGAGTCTCGGCGTTCTTGAGCCGACGCTTTATCCGATCGTGGTAGCGGTGTCGGTTATAACAACCTTCACCACACCATATTTTATAAAAATGGCGGATCCGGTATATGGCTTTCTTGAGAGTCATCTGCCTGACAGACTCCGTTTTCTTATCGACAGGTATCAGAACGAGGCCACCAAAGACGCGGCCTCGGGACACCGCTGGGGCACCGTCATACGCCGTTATGCCGCCACCACTATAATTTACTCAATCATACTTATAGCGATAATGCTCGTAAGCCGCGACTATCTGTGGCCGTGGATCAACGGCATACTGCCGAAATGGAGCAGTTTGTCGACGGCGGTGATTACCATCATATGTATGTCGCCGTTTCTTCTTGCGCTTGTGTCGCCACCGTCGACAACAGCCAGAGGCATGGCGGCTCCAGGAGCTAAAACTCCGCGTATCGTAATAATGATATTCCGCTGGATTATTGCTTTTGTGTTTGTAATCAATGTTATAAGCCGGGCGTATTCGGCCTGGGCCGGAATATATGTGGCTGTGACGGCCATAGTTCTCGGAGCATTGTATTTCAGCAAACGCCTGCGTGGACAGATGACCCGGATGGAGAGCAAGTTTATCGACAATCTTAACGAACGCGAGCTTCGCAGAAGCGGGCGTAAAAATCAGGTGGTAAGCGATTTGCATCAGGCCTACATGACGGTGGGCAACGGCTGCGAATTCGCCGGACAGCGGCTGTCGGACAGTAATCTGCGCAGCCGTTTCGGAGTGAATGTGGTGAGCATCCAGCGCGGTGCAAGGCTTATAGCCATACCCGGAGCGCAGCACCGCCTGTATCCCGGCGATGTGATAGGCGTGATCGGAACCGACGACCAGCTCCAGCGGATGCTGCCGGAGATTGAGACAATGCTGCCCGACACACAGTCGGATGCAGAGGTGCGTCTTACCAGTGTGCTGCTCTCCGATGATTCGCCGCTTGTAGGGGAGACACCACGCAGCAGTTCGCTTCGCGCGAGATACGATGCCATAGTAGTTGCAGTGCAACGCGACGGAGAGTATATCGATTCAGATCCGGACCTTGTGTTCGGAGTTGGCGACCTGTTGTGGCTTGTAGGTGATCCGCAGAAAACAGCCGGATTGAAGTTCAAGAGCCGATTCGATAATAAATGACAGAAATAACATAGACATGAATTCAAAACGCTACGATCTCAGAGGCGTGTCGGCATCCAAGGAAGATGTACACGCAGCTATCAGAAATGTCGACAAGGGACTTTACCCTACGGCATTCTGTAAAATAATTCCCGACCTTCTTGGCGGAGACCCGGAATATTGCAATATAATGCATGCCGACGGAGCCGGAACCAAATCATCGCTTGCATATGCCTATTGGCGAGAGACGGGCGATCTGAGCGTATGGAAAGGCATTGCGCAGGATGCGCTGATAATGAATATCGACGACCTGCTGTGTGTGGGCGCCACCGACAATATTCTTGTTTCGTCGACCATCGGACGCAACAAACAGCTTATCCCCGGCGAGGTTATTTCTGCCATCATCAACGGAACCGAAGAGCTTCTTGCCGAGCTTCGCCGGCAAGGAGTGAATGCGGTGAGCACCGGAGGCGAGACCGCCGATGTGGGCGATCTGGTGCGTACTATAATAGTCGACAGCACCGTTACATGCCGTATGCGCCGTGCCGATGTGATCGACAATGGCAACATACGTGGCGGCGATGTTATCGTCGGACTTGCCTCCTATGGCCAGGCCTCTTATGAAGACTGCTATAACGGCGGAATGGGCAGCAACGGACTTACATCGGCCCGTCATGATGTTTTCAGCAAGTATCTTGCCGAACGTTATCCCGAGACATTCGATGCGGCAGTGCCGGCCGAACTGGTGTACAGCGGCAGCCGCAGGCTCACCGACCGAATCGACGGAGTGGATATCGATGCCGGACGGCTGGTGCTTTCGCCCACACGCACATATGCGCCTGTAATCAAGAAGCTGCTCGATGAGATGCGCCCCGAAATACACGGAATGGTGCATTGTTCAGGCGGTGCGCAGACCAAGATAATGAACTTCGTGAAAGATAAACACGTTATAAAGGACAACCTCTTCCCCGTGCCGCCTCTGTTCGATCTCATTCAGCGGGAATCGGGCACCGACTGGGCCGAGATGTACAAGGTGTTCAACATGGGTCACCGCATGGAGATCTATCTTGATGCCGAGCACGCCGCAAAGGTTATCGACATAGCGGCATCGTTCGGTATCGAGGCCCGTGTGGTGGGTCGTGTCGAGGATGCCCCGTCGAACAGGCTTACCATCGTATCGGAGAAGGGTACATTCGAATATTGAACGGGCGGATCACATACTTCCTGAGAGTCTGTTTTCCGCTGTCAAAACTCCATAGCAGTGAAAACTATCAGGCTCATTCTTCTCGTTCTTCTTTCCATAAGCCTGCCTGCGGCTTTCCAGAGCTGCAGGCACGGCGGTTCCGGTTCATCAGTCCGGTCGGACGGCAATGCAGTTCCGGCCGGCGATACGCTCAGAGTGGTGACTCTTTACGGTCCTACATCTTTTTTTATTTATCGTGGCGATTCGCTCGGCTACGATTATACCCTCGCACAGCAGTTTTGCCAAGCGAAAGGGCTTGAGATGAAACTCACCGCAGTGAAGTCGCTCGGACGTGCGATTGAGCTGGTCGACTCCGGCAAGGCCGATCTCATTGCTTACGAGGTGCCTATAACGGCTCATTATAAGGAACTCGTAAAGGCTTGTGGCCCTGAAAACTACACCCGACAGGTGCTGGTTCAGGGAAAAGTGAAGGGCAAGGCGCCGATAAGCGATGTGACACAGCTGGTGGGAAAGACTGTTTATGTGGAGAAAGATTCGAAATATCTGCGCCGGATGCAGAATCTTAACGAGGAACTCGGCGGAGGAATCGACATAAAGGAAATCGACACCGACACTCTTATTACGGAAGACCTCATAGAAATGGTATCGGACGGCAAAATACCTCTGACAGTGGTCGACAGCGATGTGGCCATGCTGAACGAGACATATTTTCACGACCTCGACATCTCGCTGGACCTTAGCGCCGAACAGCGCCAGTCGTGGGCTGTGGCCAGGAACAACCAGGCTCTCGCCGATGAGATAAACGAATGGTTCGCTACCGATGAACAGAAACAGGCCAACGACGAATTGCTCAAGCGCTATTTCGAACAGAGCAAGTCGTTTCCGAAGGTCCGGTTCAATTTCGACAAAGGATATATATCGGATTACGACGGACTGTTCAAGAACTATGCGCCCGGTATAGGCTGGGACTGGCGGCTTCTTGCCGCGCAGGGGTATGTAGAGAGTCGGTTTAACCCGTCGGCTCGGTCGTGGGTAGGAGCACGCGGACTGATGCAGATAATGCCCAGCACCGGTCGTGGATACGGCCAGGGAGTGAAAAGCCTCGGCTCGCCCGGCGTTAGTGTCAGAGTGGCCACACGTCTGCTTTCCGATCTCGACAGACAGCTGCGCGACTATGTACCCAACGACAAGGAGCGTGTCAAATTCGTGATAGCGGCCTACAACTGTGGCGCCGGACATGTGTTCGATGCCATACGTCTGGCGAAGAAATACGGTATGGACCCGCAGGTATGGGACGGAAATGTGGCAAAAGCACTGCTGATGAAAATGCAAAAAAAATACTATAACGACGATGTGGTACGTTATGGATATGCACGCGGATCTGAAACAGTGAGCTATGTGAAGCAGATAATGGCCTTTTACGAACATGCCAAGCGCGTGATTCCGATGTAGGAAAAACTGGATAAACAATTACATTTAATTAAAACACAGCACTATGAAGAAAACTTATTTAAGCGTGGCATTGGTTTGCCTCCTTGGCGGCTCGATGCTCTTCAGCAGCTGCATAGGCAGTTTCTCGCTTACCAACAAACTGCTTGCGTGGAACAAGACAGTAGGCAATAAATTTGTGAACGAACTTGTGTTCTTCGCATTCTGGGTCCTCCCGGTGTATGAGGTGTCGGCTCTGGCCGATGTGCTTGTGCTCAACTCTATTGAGTTCTGGAGCGGCAGCAATCCGGTTGCCAAGGGCAAGAAGGTGATAGAGGGCCAGGAAGGCCGTTATCTCGTGGAATGCGACGGCAAGGGTTATACCGTTACTTCCGAGACCGACGGTTCGGTTGTGCGTCTCGATTTCGATACCTCAGACCGCAGCTGGAGCTATACCATAGGCGAGGAAAGCCACAAGATATTCGCTTTTGTCGACGACACTCATGTGAGCATGCCTCAGCCCGACGGCAGCTATCGCACCGTGGAACTGAGCGATGCCGGACTTTATGCCTATCAGCAGATTGCCACCGGTTCGCAGTTTGCAATGCGTTGAACCTTGTCATAACCAAACAGCCGGCCTGCGGAATTTTCCGCAGGCCGGCTGTGCTGTATCGGTATGGCGTGCGATGCCTACTTGATCCGGAACCAGTAGCCGAGTGTAAATTCAAGGCTCATGCAGCGGGAGGCGCTGAATGTGTCGCTGACCTTGGCCGGAAATATGTTGCCGAGACCGTAGTAGAACCGGGCTTCAAGCGATATTGAGTTTCGCGGATTAAGATAGAACTCACCGCCGGCTCCGGCTGTGATGCCGTAGTCGAAACGGTTGCTGATTTCCATTGTCAGCTGTTCGGTCATGCGTGCCCGTTCAGGCCAGTGGGGCGATGAGGTAGGATTCGCATAATCGAAATTGCTTGAAATGTTGCTTGAAATCATATAACTTGCTTCCGGACCGGCATTGAAGAAGAACTTCATTCGCCGTGTGCCGAAATATATATGAGTCATTACCGGAAGGTTGATATATGTAATCGACCGTTTGTACATCAGAGGATTGCGTTCGCCGTTCGGGTCGGAGAAATTTTCACTCCATCCGCGCTGGTTCCAACCGAGTTCCGCTATGAGTCCGAATATTTTTTCTTCGGTATAGCGGAAGGTCACGGCGCCTGCGGTTCCCTGGAGCCAGTTTTGTCGCACCGATGGCGACAGCGATATGCGCGACAACGATGCACCGGCTCTTGCTCCCAGTGATATGCGGGGTTTGTAGTGAGTTTCGGCCGATGCGGAAACTGCACATGCCGCAATCAGTATGAGTGCTGTTAAGAAGCCGTGTTTCAGTTTATTGAAGGCGGTCGGTATGTATGCCATCGATTGAGAAACGTATTATGTATAGCTCGTCGTTATAGAAGCCGCCTTCTGCAGGGCTGTCGGGCGTTACGAAGTGGAAGCTCGACTGAATTCCGTAGAAAGCATCGTTGCGGGGCACATATTCGCTTTCGCCCCGGCGCAGATTGTCGATAAGGAAGTGAGCGGTGTCGAAACCGAGCAATGCCGGCGACGGAACCGCATCGACCATAGCTCCTCCGAAATCAGAGTTGTATTTTGCCTCGATGTCCTTTACCTGAACAGAGAATGGGTCGAAATAGAAGCGGGTGTATATGGTGGCGCCGAGCCGGTGCAGCATTTCACGGGTAGGGCCGCGGAAGCTGGTCCAGTCGGGGTATCCGAACAGGCTGTATGTCGAACCGCCTGCCGCATCCTGTATGGCTTCGATAACGGCGCCGGAAATCTTGTTGAATTCCGGCAGCGAGCCGCTTGACGGAATCAGTACATAACTTTTGCCGGAGCGCAGTTTCGCCAGATCGTCTGATGTGAGAATATCTGAAAAGTCCAGATTTATAACCGGAGTGTCTGTAGTTGAAAAAACATCGGTGAGCTGGTTAATGAAATCGGCTTTGTCCTGTCTGGCTCCGTTTCGTCTGAGCACCACCGGAGTGGCTCCGGGATACAGTTCTTTTACAGCCATGGCCGCCTTATGCAGCATGGCATCGCTTGGAATATAGCTCTGCAGCATGTGCGGGTTGGTGGTGTAGCTGTTGTCTTTAACGATGAATGCGTTGAACACATACTGGTTGCCGGAGGCGTGTGAAGCTATGAGAGCAAGCTGTTCCGGGTCGTCGGGCGCTATTATCACCGATGCGTTGCGGAAGGTGTCCGACTGGCAGAAATTCCGTACCCGTTCTGTCGAGCCTTCGGTGTCGAATGCATATATGTTTATCTGGCCTGATTTGTTTTTGAGGGAATCGGCGGCCAAAAGCATGCCTTTGTAGAAGTCGGTGGCTATCAGAGCGTGTTTGTCTGACTCCTTGCTGTTAAGCATAAAGGGGAGCATTGCCACAATGGAAGCGGCCCTGTCGGCGGCCTGCTCCACGGCATCAGGGCTGTCGTTTGTATCAATAGGCACGATAACCGGGCGTACAGGTGTGAGGGAAAGCCGTTGGTCGTTCTGGTTGTTCAGGCTTTCGTCGCTTATTTCCTGCTGTATGGCTTCCGAAGGTATTTTGAGTTCCTGGCCAACTTTCACGCCGGAGGCTATCGACGGATTTGCTGCCAGAAGCGCATCGCTGCTTACCCCGAGTTTATAGCATATGCCGTAAAACGAATCGCCTTTTTTTACGGTGTATGTGCCGTTGACGGCATCTGTGGCTGCTGACGAATTGCCGAGGTCGGGAAATTTGTCGACCGGAAAATATAGAACCTGTCCTTTTTTGACACCGTCGTTTGCCGCCGGATTGTATTTCACGATTTCATCGCGGCTCAGACCGAGTTCATCGGCAACGCTGTAAAGAGTCTGCTGTCGTCCTACGGTATAGCAGTAGCAGGGTTTTCCGTTGACCTGTGTCACCGGCAGTTCTACCTTGGCAGAGGCCGACATTATTGAAAGCAGCAGCATTCCTGTTGCTATCAGAGAGCGGAGTTTCATAGCAGTTCGTTTAATTTTGAAACAATGTCGCCGAATGCCACGGGAGTTTGCTCGCCAGAGTTCATGTTCTTAAGCGTCAGCTGTTTCTGATTAAGCTCGTTTTCGCCTATAATTGCCACGAACGGAATGGCAAGGGCATCGGCGTAGGCGAATTGTTTTTTCAGTTTGGCCTGGTCGGGATACAGTTCAGCCGATATGCCGGCCTGCCGGAGTTCTTTAATAAGCGACAGGGATGCTTCGGCTTCTTTGTCGCCGAAGTTTGCGAACATAACCTTGGTTGAAGCGGCAGCGGAATCGGGATACAGGCCGAGGGTGTTCAGCACATCGTATATTCTGTCGGCTCCGAACGAAATTCCCACACCCGACACTCCGGGCAGGCCGAATATGCCGGTAAGATTGTCGTATCGGCCGCCTCCGGTAATTGAACCAATCTCTACATCGAGAGCCTTGACTTCTATGATAGTGCCGGTGTAATAGTTTAACCCGCGTGCAAGGCTCACATCGAGGTCGATTGCCGCTCTGATGCCGAGCGATGCGGTGGTGTCGCACACCTTGCGCAGTTCTTCCACGCCGAGCGAGCCTGTTTCGCTTGAGTCAAGCAGTGTTGCCAGTTGCTGCAGGCGTTCGTCGAGTGTGCCGTTTATTTCCAAAATCGGACGCAGGGCGCTTATGGCATTCTGCGACAGACCTTTTTCGGCGAGTTCTTCGTTTACTTTGTCGATGCCTATTTTTTCAATCTTATCGATTGCCACTGTAATGTCGATGAGTTTGTCGGGTTCGCCTATCAGTTCGGCTATTCCGGCAAGAACCTTGCGGTTGTTGAGCTTTATGGCTATGCGTATTCCAAGCCTGTGAAACACTTCATCGATCATCTGCAGAAGTTCAACTTCGTTGAGCAGCGAGTCGGAGCCGATTACATCGGCATCGCACTGGTAGAATTCGCGATAGCGCCCTTTTTGCGGACGGTCGGCACGCCATACCGGCTGAATCTGGAATCTCCGGAACGGGAACTGCAGTTCGTTGCGGTGTTGTACAACGAAGCGTGCAAACGGCACCGTGAGGTCGTATCTCAGGCCTTTTTCGCAAATCTGTGCGGCGAGTCTGGCAGTGTTGCCTTCTTCGATGAGTTTCGGGTCGGCAGCTCGTAGAAAATCGCCGGAATTGAGCACCTTGAACAGAAGTTTGTCGCCTTCCTCGCCATACTTGCCCATAAGGGTGGAAAGGTTTTCCATGGCAGGTGTTTCAATCTGGCGGTATCCGTAGAGGTTGAATACTTGCCTGATAGTGTCAAAAATATAGTTTCGGCGAGCCATTTCCTCAGCAGTGAAATCGCGTGTGCCTTTGGGAATAGAGGGTTTCTGTGCCATCGCTTGGTGATTTGTTTCCTGATGCAGAGCCGTCTGTTATAAATACCTTCGCCCTGGCGTTGACATTTATTGTCGAACCGGCTCTAAAATAAATAACCGGAACGCCTGGGCGTTCCGGTTGCAAAGTTAGTGTTTTTTATTGGTATATGCAATTATCGGATTATCCGATAACCGTTGCTGGAAGTGTAGCCGGGTCAGTAGTCTATCTCGAGTATCTCGCCGGAGAGAGAATAGGTAATGTCGTCGGGCGCGTTTGTTATTAGCGATACTTTATATCCGTTCGCCTTGTAGTCGATTTCATTCACCATGCCGAGATAGCCGTTGTCGTTGAGATGTGCATAGCTTTTTTCGGGCAGTAGGTCTTTTACAACCTTCAGCGGCAGAATTTGTCCGCGAGGTGCTTCTATCTCATCAATCCGTCCGTCGGCAAGAAAGGTTATCTCAGTACCGTCGGTCATGCGCAGTTCATATTCATTGTCTGAGAACTCCTTTACCAGTGAGGCGCATTGCTGGTCGGGGTAGTATTTTCTCAGGAAGTCCTGTGCTTTCTGAGGCAGTTCGGAAGGGGGAACCGAGCCTGCGATGGCGATTCCCGGTCCGCCCTGCGGTATCTGTGCGTATGATGTCGCCGATAATGCAGCCAATGCCGTCAGGACAATCATTGTTTTTGATTTCATCGTAGTTATAGTTTTGTTTTTAAGCTATAACGTTTTTAGAGGCAAAAGGTTTGGGGCATGGTGCATCAGGAAATAGCGCAGCGGTAATACATCAAGAGGTTAGAGCCGGTTCGACAATAAATGTTAACGCCAGGGCGGTCAGTCTTTGAGTGATTTTTTTCGGACTCCGATGGAGCAGTGCCTTTGCACTGTGACTGAGGAGTACGGGAAAAAGCGCCAAAGAATGGCCGAGGCGATGGTATTT
>JAIDBM010000034.1 GCA_029056365.1 Muribaculaceae bacterium
CCGGTTGAACTTACCCATGGGGTGGGTCCCTTTTCAAATGCTGTACCTGGGTCCCTTTTCAAATGTTAGATGCAGACATGCCGGCCAGCAGTGCGGCCACGTATGGCCAGACACCGGTGCGGCGGCTCGAATACAGCATTATGAAGCCCAGCACGAGGCATGTGCAGAGCACATAGTTGAAGATATAGGCGCGTTCGGAGTGCAGGTCGTGCCAGGGCGGCAGGAGCCACATGAGCGCTATGCCTGCTGCCGCGACTCCGGTGCGCCGCAGGGCTTTTCCGCAGGCCAGAAGAAGGATAGCGAACAATGCGATGCACAGGCCGCATATGGCATTGGCGACACGCACAGGCAGCAGTACCGACAGTATCATTATTTTGTCGGCCAAACGACCGTAGACGTAAACGTAATGGTTATAACAGCTGTGGAGCGCGTCGCCGAGGCTACGGGTCATGGGTCCTTCGCAATCCATATACTCATACGGATTGTCGACCGGCTGCACCACGCAGTGGTAGGCGAGGTCGTCGTCGGCAGAATCGACAGGCAGCATCCATGCGAGCGCGGCTATGGCGGTAATGGCCAGCAGTGCGTACACTCCTGTCGGGATATTCTTGGTTTTCATGGCGCAAAATTACAGATTTTTGCCGAACCGCCTATGAAAAAGCGCGGAAAAACGTATCTTTGCAAAATGAAGCTAAAGATAAAAACATTTCAGTTTGTCGGTATCGTTTTGTCTGTGTCGGCGGTTCTTATACCTGTGGAGCTGTGGGGGCGGCATGTAGTGAACATATCCAGAGCCTCGGAGCTGAAGGCGCTGCTTGCCGATCCCGATGCCGATATAAACATAGTGGCCGATATCGACGCCTCGAATATCGAGATAAATTCCGATGGCCCGGTTTTCCGGGGCACCATAAACGGCAACGGCCATATGATAAGCAATCTGCGGAT
Source organism: Muribaculaceae bacterium (assembly GCA_029056365.1). Taxonomy (GTDB): domain Bacteria; phylum Bacteroidota; class Bacteroidia; order Bacteroidales; family Muribaculaceae; genus CAG-873. The sequence continues at coordinate 946 of JAIDBM010000034.1, forward strand.
CAATGCCACCGGCGAGTCCGCCGGACTATACGGACGCATGGAGGGCGCGACGGTGTCTGACCTGATATTGTCGGATGCGGTGTTCACTCTCGACACACCCTCGGCCTCGGCCTCGGGGGTGCTTTGCGGCGAGGCCGATGGCTGCACGTTCACGAATGTGAGGATATACTATACCACAGCGGTGTCGGATTCGTTTGCCGGATGTTTCGGTGTGATAGCCGGACGGATGTCGGACTGCACGGTGAACATGTCGTCGTCGTCGGGTGCCGAAATCCAGCTGCCGGGAGCCATTGCGGCCGGCGGAATAACCGGCATGATGAGCGGCGACACGCGTATAAGCGCATGTGCTTCCGACGGGCGTATTCTTGCAGGCTCGTGTGCCGGGGGCATAGCGGGCGCATCGGCCGATAAGTCGGGTGCGATAGTGAACTGCCACTCTTATTGCTATCTGTCGGCGAATCATACGGTGGGCGGGATAATAGGGCACAGCCGCCGCACCGACATCAGAAACTGTCTGGTCGACGGTACTGTAGCGGTTTCGCCCGGCCATGACGCATACGGCCCGGCTGCCGGAGGTGTTGCCGGACGGCTTGATTTCGCTCCCGAGATATACGATTATCCCTTTGTGAGCGGAGTGTCGGTGATATACAACAATATAGTGGAACTGACCTCGTTTGAAGTTTCCGGACCGGACAGGGTGGAGGAGTTCCGTCGGCAGTTCGACACGGCCCACCGTATTGTAGGCGCTACGGTCGACAACGAGCCGCCTCTGGTTATCGGAACAGCTCCCGACGGGTCGCCCGAGTACGACGGGCGCCGCATAACCGAGAATGCGCTGAGCCGCAATTATGCGGCAAGTTTTCTGCCTCCGCTCGACCCCGGCATAGCCCCTGCAGCAGTGTCGACCGAAGGCATGAGCCGCAGTGCCGACGAGTTCGACAATGCGTTTCTGCAGCAGCTGGGATTCCGTTTCGGCGAGTCGCTGACATATCCGTGGATTGCACCGGCCGACAATCACGGCATGAGACTCTTTTATGAGCGCAAGGCGGTGAACATCGCTTGCGACACGGAGCAGCTGACACTTGTCGAGGGCGAGAGCGCCGAGGTTACGTTCACTGTCACCGGCTGTACGGCCGACTGGCTGGAAATAAGTTCGAGGCATGCTTATGCACTTGAGATAATGTATATAGAGTATAGCGGACGCAAGGCCACGGTGCATGTGTATGCCCGCATGGAGTGTGATACGGAGCTTACGGCTTCGGCCGACGGTGTGAGTGCCTCATGCCGGGTGAACGCATTGTCGGGTGTCGACGACATACATGCCGAATGCGATTCCGCGCTTTGTTTCGACGGACGGTCGGTGAACAGCACGGTGTCCGGCTCCGATGTAGTGGTGTATGCCGCCGACGGCCGTATTGTGGCACAGGGTCGGGAGTCTGTGGCTGTGGTGTCGCTTCCGCCGGGCTTGTATGTGGCCGCCTGCGGCAACGCCAGATTGCGTTTCCGCAGATAAGATACGTATACAAAAAAGGCGCCTGACCGCACTGGCCAGGCGCCTTTTTTATTGAGAGCAGATGATTGTTACATTATGACTTTGGATACGGAATTGCCCTGACGGCGGATGAATATGCCGCCCTGAGGGTTCTCCACGCGTATGCCCTGGAGGTTGTAGTATTCTACAGATGCTCCGGCGTCGTCGGCGTTCAGGTTTCCGATGCCGAGCAGAGTGTTGTCGTTGCCTATGATGCGCATTTCTTTAAGTTTCATGCCCCAGACCGGGTTGAATGCCTTGCGGGTGTCGAGGCGGATAAAGCGGGCGTCGGATGCGCTGAGGTCATCGTTGTAGAGAGTCTTGCGTACTGTGGTTCCGGCTCCGCCGAGACCGTCGTTCACTTCAAACACACGTGTAACGGTGTTTCCTTCGGCAAGAGCCGCAGCAGGGTTGTTTTCGGCGGAGTTATACGAAAGAGTAACCGTGTATTCGGTGGCACTGGCGCCTTCCCATACGAGTTCGATCGATTGTACAGCCTGTACCTTTCCGAGGTCGACCGAGATGTGGTGTTCTTCGGTTTCGCCGCAGTTCCATTCAACAAGGGTTGATTCATTGTTGTCGAAGGCGAGTTCGGGCGATGAATGGTCGGAATCGAGAGTTGAGCTTGCCTCATCGTACAGGTTGCGGGCGTCGGCGGTGTTGATGCAGCTTATGGCAATGCTGCTGCTGATTTCGCCGAAAGTGGCGGTGAGGTTGCCGATTCCTTTGGCTTTGGCGGTTACGGTATTGCCGTCGATGGCGAACGCATCGCTGTCGATGCTGAGAGATGCGGTTTCGTCGAGCAGATAGTGTCCTGCGGCGTCTTTCACCACGGCAGTTACAAGGGCATTCGCTCCGATGCGGAGTGCGGTTTCGGTTACAAGAAGTTCGATGTCGGCGGCTTCTCCGTATGAAACGCCTTCGTTGGTGTCGCCTGCGTGGTAGCCCTGGATGGCGTTGGCGTTGCCGGTGTCGCCGCCGTCATATGCGATGAAGAAGTAGAGATAATCGAATGCCTCGCCTTCTTCATAGGTGATGTCGGACGGAGTTGTGGCAGTGTAGGTTGAGCCTTCGACAAGAGTGAGAGGCTTGCGGTCGTATTTGCCACGGAGAGTAACGTGAGGAACGAAACCAACCGGCATGCTGCCATGGAAGGTGGCCTCCACGGTCATGGTCTTGTCGGGGTTGTAAATCAGGGTGGTTTCGATGCTTATGGGAATGTTTCTGCGTGAAGTGGCGGGGTCTTCGCCGGGCAGATATGCGTTGGCAATCATGCCGTCGGCTATGCCGTGCCATATGGCGGCGACTGCACCGTCGCGCAGTGTGCGGAAGTTCAGAGTCACCGGCTTGCTTTCATAGCTTTCGCCGCCTGTTTCGGCCACGGCTTTCAGAGTATAGCTGTATTCGGTGTTCTGGGTGAGATTGTCGAGCACATACGGATTGTCGAGGATTATCACATCGTTGAGCAGAACCTTTATGTCGGATGCGTTGAACTCTTCGGATGCGTTGACCGTATAGTTTATCACGGCGCCCGACGATGTGATGTCGCTTACCGATGCGGTGAGGCGCAGAGTGGGTTCGGATGCGGGCTTCTGGTTCGAGGCGCCGAAAATATAGTCGCGGATGAAGTCGTGGAACACACCGCCGGCATACGGCAGATAGAATTCCATTTCGTTTACTGCGTCGCCCGGTTTGAACGAGAGAGCCGTTGTCTTGCCGGTCCATACATCGTCCTGGCGGCTGAGGGTAACCCATTCGTCGGCGCCGTTGCCTATGATGTGTATCTGGTGGCCGGCTTCCAGTTCGTCATCGCCGCTGATGGTGGCTTCGATGCCTATCGAGCCGTCTTCGTTGGCGGTGAAGGCGTAGTCGATGGTAACGAAATAGTCTTTATTGTCTTTGGTGCAGTTGCCTTCGAGATGGCCGTACCATATGCCTCCGTATTCGGGAGCTTTTATGTTTTCGTCCTTGTAGAAGTAGACATTGGCGATATAGCCTTCGTTTCCGGTGCCCTGGTCGAACTTAATCTGGTAGACATCGGCAAAGTTCACGTTTGTGTAGTGGCTCAGGGGCACGTCATAGCTGTTCCATTCGCCCGCTTTCACGGTTTCGGCTTTCCACGCGTTCTCGCCGCCGCCGATTGGGGTAAATCCGAATCCGCCTTCATTGGAGGCGAAGAAGTCGACGTGCATCATGTTGCAACCGCTGAGGTCGAGATGTTGTCCAAGTTCCCATCCGAGATAGTTGAAGTTGCTTATCTTCATGGCTTTTTTGCCTGCCACATCGATTTCGAGCGTTTTTGTGGCCTGTCCCCAGCCGCCGATGCCGAGGGTAGTGGCTTCGGGATAGACGTTGCTGTATACGGCAGTCACCAGCGAGGCATCGTGCTGAGGCACGGGAACGAATGTCGGAACGGGGAGCTGTTCTTTTACGGGAGCTTCCCAGCTTTCATCCGTGCCGGTATACACAATGTTGTTGAAGCTTATCGCGGAATCCTCTTTGCCGCCGTCAAGAGTTACGGCAAACACATAGCCTACGCCGTTGTTGGCATCTTTGTTCCATTCTTCGGCCACTTTCGGAAATGTTTCGGCCACGTTCAGACTCACGCTGTTCCAACGGCCGGTGTTTTCGGCGGTTGTGGTGAATACATAATCTTCTTCGGCGAGAGATGTAAGGCGTATATGGTATGTCTGGCCGGAAGTGGTGGCATACCAGTCGAAATTCAGAGTTGCCGAGTGCAGCGGTCCGGTCGACATTTCATCGGCCTCGGCGTTGATACCCATCGAGGCTGCGGCACCGCCGTCGGCTGCCTTGAATGTGAACACATTCCCTTCGCCGTCGGGGTTCGGGGCATTGAAGTCTATGGAGGGGTTCCACCAGCCGTAGACCTTGAGGTCGCCGAGTGTGCCGTTCTTGTAAACCACATATTCGGCCGCGCTCATCGACAGCCCGGTCAAGGCCATCATGGCGCCGATAAATAGTTTTTTCATATGAATAGATTTATGGATTTATAATGATTTTTTTGCCGCCACGTATGTAGACTCCGGGCGCCGGAGTGTTGTCGTGAACCGGGCGTCCGTCGATACTGTACGTGGTATTGTCGGTCGCGTTTTCGCCTGCAAGAACTTCCGACACACCCGAGCGGGAGTCGAGCCGCAGAGTGGATATGCGGATTCCGCTCGGCTGGAACGGATTGTCGTCGCGCATGCGCAGAGTCTGTCGTCCGGCAGGCAGTTCAAGCTCGAACTGTACTTCGGTGTAGCTGTCGTCTTTTCCGGAGAGCTGGAATTGCTTCGGCTGGCACAGAGCGGTGGCGTTGCCGTTGGCATCGACAGATTCGAAAACCAGAGTGGGGTCGAAACGCACCGGCTCGCCTTGTCCGCTTACACGCAGAGTGAGAACATATGTGTCGGCCTCGGGAGTCTCGATCTGATAGTCGGCGGAGGCGCCGGCCGAGAACTGAGATATTTCGATAGGTTTCGGACACAGGTCGCAGGCGCCGGGTGCGAGATTCACCGCCTTCGAGGCGATATAGTCGGTGGCGGCGAAGTCCGAGCCTGTCTGGTGCCACAGTCCGGTGTCGAATGTGCTCATGTAGGTGTAGACATATCCTGTCTCTTATAGACATCA
>JAIDBM010000340.1 GCA_029056365.1 Muribaculaceae bacterium
GGGCTTTTCGGTTCCGGATGGGTCTGGCTTTCAAGCGATGAGAACGGAAGAATATTCATAACTCAGGGCAAGAACGCCGAAAGCCCTATCACAACCGGACTTCGCCCCCTGCTCTGTTTTGATGTATGGGAGCACGCCTACTATCTCGACTATCAGAACCGTCGTGCCGATGCTCTGAAAGCACTATGGAATATTGTCGACTGGGATGTAGTCGAAAGCCGTTATGAAGACTGACGCATCAGGAAACAATATTTATAAATAAACATCTTGGCTTCTACATAGCACTTGAAATTTTAGCATAATGTGATGAATGGAAAGGGAGGTACTCGTGAGAGCACCTCTTTTTCTGCATCTATTAGAGCTTACGTGTCACGAATTTACCCGGATACGCGATGCTCCACGCCTGCCCTCCTGGCGTACATCTATCTGTACATCGATGCATTCGCGCAATTCTTCTACATGACTGATAATGCCTACCCGTCTGTGTCTGTGGCCGTGCAGGCTTCGTAATGTTTCCACCGCCCGGTGCAACGCATCGCCACTTAGCGTACCAAATCCCTCATCGATAAATAAAAGATCAAGACTCAACTTTCCACTGATGTCACTCAACGCCAGTGCAAGAGCAAGAGACACTACAAAAGACTCTCCTCCTGAAATACCACTCGCCGGACGCAGCGAGCCGTTCTGCCAAGTGTCCTCTACCAGAATAACAAAGGAACCACGCTGTATATGAAGCCGATAACGTGGCATCATCTTAGTCATATAACCATCGGCAATCTCAACCAGATGACCGAGCACATAACTCTGCGCTATAGTACGGAACTTCTTCCCATCGACCGACCCAAACAACTGATTGAGTCTCCGCCATCTTTCAAGTTCTGCAAGAGCCGCATCGGCCCGTCCGGCCAATTCCGATATGTAAGTTTTCCGTTCATCGTCCTGATGCAATTCGTCATCTATAGCGCCGATACGGCGGGTAAGAATATCGCGTTGCGACTCAAGCTCGGCCACATCCTGCTGTAACGACTGTATGGTTTCTGCCTCTGTCATTGCCGGCTTTTTCACCTGATGTTCGGCAAGATGGCGTTTCCAGGTATCACATTCTGTCAGCTCATCAAGCAGCTGCTGTATCGATTCTTCAATATCATCAACCTCCCGAACAGGCACACAAGCCTGAGCGGAAGCAAAATCAGGTCGGCGAACAAACACGCTGTTTATCTTTATATCCAGCGACTTAAGTCTTGAGCCTATTACTTCACACCTACGTTCAATTTCCGACATCCGCGATACTGCCTTGCGATAATCCGAAGAATCCTCTTTCAAACGCGCTATAAGCTTATTTCTATCAAAGGTAAAGTCATTTCCCCACACATCACATGGAAATTCAGAGATCAATCGCTGTTCCAGTTCCTTGATTTCATCCCGTTTCAATGTGGCAAGCCTGCTGTCGCTCTCAATTTTACTTCTTATCCGGGTTATGGCTCCACATGAAATATCAACAAGTTCTTCAGCCGCTTTTATCTCAACATCTTCTTGCCTTAATCTTTGTCGTAAAACATCAACATCGGCGACCAACTTTCTTGCACCCTCTATCTGCAAATCGAGTTCGCCCAATTGTTTCTCACATTCAGGCAGTTTAGAACGCATAAACTCAATTGAGCCGTCTATACGGTCAACTCCAAAGTTCAGCAAATCGCACTGCAATCTGTTACGGTCCGATTCCAATGCATGCTTCGCCTGTGCATGCGCCGCATCCATAAGCGAATAAGCTTCGGTCATCACCCTGCATGAGGCTTCAGCCTCTGCCAAAGTCCTGTGTGAGTCCGATAGCTTTTTCTCCGCCTTGCGCCAGGCTTCTTCCACCGGTCTGATGTTACGGAGATAGATTTCTTCGTCAGAAGGAATTTCATTTTCAATCCGCTGCAGACATAACGGACACACATCGCCTGTATGCAGATTATGGCGGCACTCCGTAACCCACTGCTCGCCCTGACGGCGAACACTTTCATAAGTATTTCTCAGCAAAGTCTCTGATTCTGCATCAGCTTCCACAGTTGCCCTATACACAGCTATATCATGTGAGAGAACGGCAATTTCCTCCGACTTTTTTTTCAGGCTCTCAAGTTCCGCTATACATTTTTCTTCTTCGGATTTCAAAGCTACGACACGCTCGACAAGCCTCTCTATCATCGCCTTCCGGTTTTTCGTATCGCTCTGTTTTTTATAAAGAGACTGCAAATCACGCTGCTTAAGTTGTTCTTCCAAGGCAACAAGCTCCTTGTCGGTAAGTTCGCGTTTTTTCCTTGCATCAGCAAGCAACTCAAGTTTCCTCTGGTAATCGCTTTCCGATTTCGACAGATTATTCGTCAGCACGTCTATTCCCTTGTCAAGCACTTCAACCTCGGCACTCAGCTTCTGCTCCCTGTGAATCCGGTCGATTATTACAGCAGAACCTTCAAAAACACACTTACGCGGCTCAAGAGATTTGATATAGTCTGATAATTCACGTTGCTGATTCTGACAGGCAAGCAACTTCTGCCGCTCATTGCCGATGCATCCTGAAAGATTCGAATATTCCCGCAATATCAAATCCTCATTTCTGCATTCCGACAATTTATCAAGTATCCGCGAGTATTCGTGCAACCACCCGCTTTTTATATTACATACATCAATCTGTGCTCTAATTTCCCGAAGTTTCTCTGCAGCCGCAAGCCTTTCCGTCTCCCGCATCGACCTCTCGCCGGCATCCAGGCACTTCAACACATTCATTTCTCGCTTTAATTCCTCATAGGCGGATTCATGTTCCTTACATCGCGAAAAAATCATGGCTCCGATTCTGCTGAAACTACGCACACCGGTAATCTTCTCAAGTATAACCGATTTATCGTCATCACCGCTGTTCAAAAAGCGAGAGAACTCCCCTTGTGCAAGCATCACAGTACGGCAGAACTGTTCAAAATCAAGACCTACCACGCGTAGTATCTCGGCATTGATTTCTTTTTCCTTGCGCCACTCGAATCCATCGGCAAGATCGGTAAGAACTCTGCGACTCGGTTGCATTACTCCTTGAGCCTTTTCCCGGGCCCGTCTCACCGACCATTCCGCTTCATACTCCCTTGAATCATTTCCCGTGAATGAAACACGCACGAATCCACTTCCGCAAGAGCGACGCAGAAGATTCCGGCAATCGTTCACTTTCAAGGTCTTTCCATCGAAATCGACAAGGTTTCCGTCCATATCCGATATTTTCATTCTCGGTACATTATTATACAATGCAAGACATATGGAGTCAAGAATCGTTGTTTTTCCGCTACCGGTACGTCCGGTAATCAGAAAAACCTCACAATCCTTCAGCGGGTCAGCATCAAAATCAATCTCCGCATCTTCAATCGATGCTATATTATGAATTACAAGTCGTCTAATCTTCATTGTCGTTCTCAGAGCACTGTTCCGCCACATCCCGGAACATTTTTCTCAATTCCTCACCAAAAAACAGATTCTGGTCAGCCGCATATCTGTCGGCAATATCAATCGGAGCAAGCTCCCGGAACTCTTCTATACGCAGTTCCCTGTCCAGACCTTCATTTCCGGTCGGTTCCGGCCTGTGCAGGTTAATCTGACAAAAACGAACTTTCTTGTCGCTGCATATCTGACCGGCTTCTGTCGAGGCTGTTGGAGAAAGCTTTTCGTCAACTTCTACATTCAGGCGCAAATAAACTTCGCGCCCGGCCGGAAACGACATCAGCATTTCCCGTGCTTCGGGCCAGCTTGCAAACCGGTTTGCAGGCAGACTTTCAATCGGCACCAACGGCTCAATGTCAATCTCCTGCACAATGGGTTCTTCTCCATGTTCAACGCGTGCCAATATCACCCCGTGGCTATATGGTTCATCGAAACTTATCGGCAACGGACTCCCCGCGTAGTAGGCTTTTCCTTCACTGCCTGCGATAGGTTGTCTGCGATGAATATGTCCTAATGCCAGATAGTCATATCCCCGACCGAACTCGCCAAGGCTTACTGCCTCGACTCCTCCTATCACATCCGGTCGGTGGTTACATCCCTCATCATGTCTATGGCCTTCGCACAGGCTGCCGATAACCGCTGTATGCGCAGCAATGACAACCGGCAACCCGCTTTTGTTCCTCTGGTCGATATATTCCATAATCCGCACGTATATGTCTTCCGGCATATTCCTGCCAGAGGCAAAAGGTACTGCCGCCACAAAACATTTCCCCGGAATTTCAATAACAAGATCGGCCGGTCCGCTGTCGCGCCCTATCCTACCTGCCATATGCACACCAAGTGCCTTCCACGGGGTACTGAACACCTCATGCCGCGACGGACTGTCGTGGTTGCCTGCAATGACAACAATATCCATATCAGGTGCCGCTTTCCGCATGGCGGAAAGCGCGTCTGCCAGTAGTCGCTGAGCCTGTGCCGAGGGCTGGGACGTATCATATACGTCTCCGCACAGAAGCATGAGGTCCGGCTGTTCACGTGCGGCTATTTCAATCAACGATTCTACCATGGCCGCATGTTCGCGTATGCGGTCATAATCATAAAGGACATGTCCCAGATGCCAGTCCCCCGTATGAAGAATATTCATCGGATATAAGGATTGTTCCTGCGCTCGAAACCTATTGTAGTCGGTTCGCCATGCCCGCTGAGCACAGTTGTGTCATCGGGCAACGACATCAGACCGGATTTTATGGAACTGATCAGTGCGGCATGGTCTCCGCCGTCGAGGTCCGTACGGCCTATCGAACCCTTGAAAAGAGAATCTCCCACAATCACAAACTTCTGCTCCGCACAATAAAGCGCTATGCCTCCGGGACTATGTCCGGGCAGATGTATCACCTTAAGTGTGCTGCCGCCTAATTTTATCTCATCTCCATTGCACAAGGCTCTGTCTATCGACAAACCGCACTCGATACTGTTTATGCCAAACCTGCGGCATTGCATCGGCAATGCATAGCCAAGTTCCTTGTCGGCCGAATTGGCAGCTAACTTCACATTGTATTTTTCTTTCAGATACTCCACTCCGAAGCAGTGATCAAGATGCATATGTGTGCTGACTGCCATAACAAGATGCAATCGATTGTCGGCAATAAACTTGTCTATCGCCTCCGATTCCTCTTTATAGTACATTCCCGCATCCACTACAATCGCATCAAGGGATACATCGTCGTACAGCAAATAGGTATTTTCCTGAAAAGGATTGAAAACAAAACGTGTGATCTGTAACATAACTTTGTAGTCTATAATTTATCCAAACGGAACATATACCACCTTCTTCGTATCGAACTGAGGCTCACTGAAAAACTCGTTTATGTTATAT
>JAIDBM010000341.1 GCA_029056365.1 Muribaculaceae bacterium
CAAGACCAACTGGAAGTATAAGACCGTTGACCGCGAATGGCAGGATTCGGTGCTTGAAATCATTTACCGTGCCAAGGTTCCGGTTATTCCTATTTATTTCCACGACAAAAATTCGTTGTGGTGTAACTTTTTAGGGCATGCCCTGTGGCAGGCCCGGAGTCTGCGGCTTCCGGCCGAGGTTTTCCGTAAGGTAGGCAAGACTCTACATATCAGTGTGGGAGATCCGGTGAGTGTAGAAGAGCAGCGGGCCAACAGCACCGATGCGAAAAGCCTTGGCGCATATCTCCGCGCGAAAACTTATGCACTCAGAGGAGGAGAATAAATTCTAAATAGATGCAAACGAATCTTAAAAACATTGAAAATGCTTGAATATTTCAAAAACAAGCGTTAACTTTGTGAAGTAAACGAAAAGAAGCTACAGACGAGAAATAATACGCGTCTAAAATTTGAAAGAATTGAAGTAAAGCAACAACAATTAATAAGTGAATCATAGGTTAGAGATGCAACAGCTCGCGAGGGTAGTTGCATTTTTTTTATTGGAATTAATTTTGTAATTTTGCGTCATGAAGCCAAGCGCCGAAAAACGGAAAATCAAGGTGATAGTGAATCCTGTATCCGGCACGCGTTCGAAGCGCGGAGTGCCGGAGCTGGTCGAGCGCACGCTGCTTGATGCCGGATTCGAGGTTGAAATCTGTTACACCACATGCCGTGGCGATGCCACACGTATAGGCCGCGAAGCTGTGTCGGAAGCATGTTACGGGGTGCTTGCCGTGGGCGGCGACGGAACAGTAAACGAAACGGCGGCAGCATTGTGCGGTTCAGGTACTGCGCTCGGTATAATACCTTTGGGCAGCGGGAACGGACTGGCCCGGCATGTCGGCATTCCGATGGACGTGAAGGCCGCCCTCCGGGTCATATGCCGTGATGTGGTAAGAGCGTGCGATTATGCCACAGCCAATGAAACTCCGTTTTTCTGTACCTGCGGCTTTGGTTTTGATGCTGCTGTAACCCATCGGTTTTCACGCAAAGGGCGTCGCGGACTTATGACTTATCTGCAGAGTACGCTTGAGGAATTCAAGGATTACAGGTCGGACCGTTACCGCATTGCGGTGGACGGTTATGACAGTTTCGAGCAGGATGCGTTTGTGGTGGCATGCTGCAATGCTTCGCAGTATGGGAATAATGCCTTTATAGCCCCGCATGCCTCGATTACCGACGGATTGCTTGACCTTACGGTGATACATGAAGGAAATCCGTTGTCGAAAGTTCTGGTGGGTGTGGAGATGATGACCGGACTTATCGGCAGTAATGCCATGATTGATATACTGCAGGCACGCAGGATTGTGATCGACCGTCCGGCGGCGGGTCCGGCGCATCTCGATGGTGAGCCGGTGGAGATGCCTGCTCATATCGAGGTTCAGGTGCATCCGGGAGGATTGTATATGTTTACCAACGACCGCAAGATGCGCTTCCGTCCGCTGTTGTCGGCGTTATACAAGCCGGTTGAGGAGCTTGCCAGCAGGATAAGGTCGTGTGTGTATGAAACTTGTCGGGCCGACTCATAGTCCCCGTTAGTCGAGAGTGAGTTTCAGCCGGGTGACAAGTTCGGCGAGGGTATCGGATTTTTCAAGCATATGTTCAAGTACCTGACGGTCGGTCCATACCGATGGACTGTCGGGCGATACGGTTACGTTTACAGATATTGAGAACCGGTCGTTCTCCAGGCGGTCGCGCATCCATTTGTGAAGCTGGTCGAGGTGCTGGAGAACAGAATTGGCCATTACGCCTTCTTCGGCCTCGATGGTGAAGTTCATGCCGTCGGAAGTCTGCGGCATTGATTTCTTCATTGTGGCAATAAGAAAGCGTTCGGTGGGATGGTTGTCGATATACTCATGCCAAAGGCGGGCGATGTCGTCGGTTTTGAACGGTTTGTCGCGGAGCGATGATTCTGTTTTTTCCGGCTGTGTGTTTTTTATGTTGTGGCGCAGCGACAGGCCCGGTCCGGCCGGATGATATGCTCCGGACCGTATGGTCGGTCGCTGTGTGGGTTTCGGCTGTGGCGCAGTATGCCTGTCGGGAATCTGTGGTGCCGTACTGCCGGAATCCGGGTGATGTTTGTCGGCCCGGCCTGTGCTGACAGGTCCGTCCGACTTGATGGCCGCAATCGGGTCAAGCCCCTTGCTGTAGGCCTTAGGCAAGGGGCTGAGTAGTTGGCACAGTCTGATCAGTGCCAGTTCGACCAAGAGCTGTTTGTTGCTTGAGGCCCTGTAGTTGAGATCGACATCGTTGAGCAGGTCGATTGCACCGTATAGCCACTGCGGCTGTACTGAAGCGGCTCTTGCGGCCATTTCGGCGCGTATTTCATCGGTGGCTTCAAGCAGAGGCAGCGTGGCCGGATTCTGGGCCACCATCAGGTCGCGCATGTATTGGGCCAGTCCGTTTACAAAAAACAATGAGTCGAAGCCTCTGTCGCGCACTTCTTTGTATATAATCAGTGCTTCAGGCAGATTTTTCGCGTTGAAGGCATCGAGAAGTCTGTTGTATGTGGCGGAGTCGAGCACGTTCAGATTGTCGATTGCCGCCTGATAGCTTATGTTTCCGCGCGATGAAGCCGCCACCTGGTCGAAAATCGACAGGGCGTCACGCATGGCGCCGTCGGCTTTTTGCGCTATTACGTTCAGTGCCGCCTTGTCGGCACTGTAGCCTTCTTTTTCCGCCACATATGCCAGATGGTCCACCATATCGTTTATGGTAATGCGGTTGAAATCGTAAATCTGGCACCTTGACAGAATTGTGGGTATAATTTTGTGTTTCTCGGTTGTGGCGAGAATGAATATCACATATGATGGCGGTTCTTCAAGGGTTTTCAGGAAAGCGTTGAACGCCGCGTTCGACAGCATGTGCACCTCGTCGATGATGAAAACCCGGTATTTTCCGGCAGTAGGAGGTACTTGCACCTGGTCGACGATGTTCTTGATGTCGTCGATTCCGTTGTGCGAGGCGGCGTCGAGCTCGACAATGTTCATGGAGTTTCCATCGTTGAAACTCCTGCAGCTCGGGCATTCATTGCACGGTTCGCCATCGGGGGTGCGGTTAAGGCAGTTGATTGTTTTGGCGAAAATACGCGCACACGAAGTTTTGCCCACACCACGGCTGCCGCAGAAAAGATATGCGTGCGCAAGGCGGTCGGTGGCGATGGCATTCTTCAGAGTGGAGGCTAAAGTTCTCTGGCCCACTACCGAAGCGAATGTGCTCGGACGGTATTTTCTTGCCGATACTATATATTGTTCCATGAGGATACAAAAGTAATAAAAACTTTTGAGAAAAAAAAGTTCAAAAAAATTTGGTGGAATCAAAAAAAGGTCGTAACTTTGCATCGCAATTCAGCGAGAGAGGGCGTTTAGCTCAGCTGGTTCAGAGCATCTGCCTTACAAGCAGAGGGTCGGGGGTTCGAATCCCTCAACACCCACAATTGAAT
>JAIDBM010000342.1 GCA_029056365.1 Muribaculaceae bacterium
GGTCAATACCACCGAGCCTTCAGGGAAAAAGCGGGCGGCTTCCTCGTAAGCCGTGCATATCACGGCTGCTTTTTTGCCGAGCATCTTGTTTGTTACACCTGGATATGAGTTCTGCTCCTGCAGTACGGTCGGGATTCCGCTTCGCTGGGCCGCCTTGAGAGTCGGTCCGGATGCATAGCCTCCCACACCCACGGCAATCTGAGGCCTGAATGACTTTATCAGAGTGCGGGCACGGCGCATGCTTTTCCACAGCTGCCACAGAACTTTGAAATTGCGCCACAGACGCCGGCGGTCGAAGCCGCTTACCGGCAGTCCTACAATCGGGTAACCCGCTTTGGGCACACGGTCCATTTCCATGCGTCCTTCGGCTCCGACGAACAGAATGTCGACATCGGGGAAACGCCTGCGCAGGGCATTGGCAATCGATACAGCCGGAAATATATGTCCGCCGGTTCCTCCGCCGCTGATTATCACTCGTTTTATTTCGTTCATGTATGTATTTTTTATATCGCTGCCGCATGTTGCGGCTGAATTATTGTTGGGCCGGCTCTGAAATGTCAGAGTTGCGATGGGTTGTCGCTGTGAAGATTCTCGGGCAGCACCTTCATTTCGGCGCGTATGGCTTCCTTGTCGCCTTTCACGGCAGCATGACGGCTTACCGAGAGCATTATTCCGAGAGCGACGGAGGTGACGATAATGGATGTGCCGCCTTTGCTGATCAGAGGCAGCGGCTGGCCGGACACCGGGAAAACCCCCGACACGATAGCCATATGGAACAGAGCCTGATACACAATATATACTGCGCATCCGATTACAAGCAGGCAGGGGAAGGTCTGTTTGAATCTTACGGCGATACGTCCGGCTCTTGCAAGCAGAAGCAGAAAGAGCAGAAGCACCAGAACACCGGTGACCATGCCGCATTCTTCTATTACAATGGCGTAGATGTAATCGGAGAATGCAAGCGGAAGTCTGGCGTTTTCGCGCGAGTTGCCCGGTCCGACACCGAATACACCTCCGTGGGCCTGTGCCATGTATGAGAACTGTTCCTGTTTGTTCAGGTTGTTGATCGGGTCGTTGTATTTGGCGAGTCTGAAATGACGTTGGATTCGTCCTTTCCATGTATCGGAACGGTTTCCGGTCGATTGCGCCACGTCTTCTTTGTTGAGTTCGGCTATGCGCACGGCCTGTTCGGTGACTTTATCGTCGCTGCCGTGCATTTTGTACAGCATGGCCCCACCGCCGAGAATGGCGTAGAAAAGAACCACGATGCCGAATTTCTTCATGCTTACCCCTCCGATAAGCATCATGCTCAGACTTATGGCCATTATGAGCAGAGTGTTTGTAAGACCATGCGAGAAGAGCAGTCCGCAGCACACCGATACCAGTGCCACGCAGTAGCATACCCCCCTGGTGCTCACATCGTTTCGCTTTTTGAGCTGGTGGCGGGCAAGAATCCATGCCATGCCTAATGCAGCCGACAGCTTTATGAATTCGGCCGGAAGAATAACGAAAGAGCCGAAACCAAGACCGCGTCGCGCACCGTTGATGTTCACGCCGACCAGCAGCACCAGCACCATGGCCGCGATACTGCCCACGACAAACGCCGGGGTGCAGTAATATATCCATCGGTAATGGAGTTTCTGCAGTCCGAGCATAATAATCAGGCCTATTCCCAGAAACTGGGCGTGGCGTATTATCGGGCCGTATATGTTGTCGGCTGTCACTTCCTGGCTTGAAGCGCTGAACAGCTCGATGAGCGACACTACAAGCAGAAGCAGATATATGCCCCATATATAGCGGTCGGTGCGTTTCTTTTCAGGTTCGGCTATAGCCTCGTAGTCGGCCCTGGCCGATGAGGCAGCGGCGGCCGGCTGTCGGTCGGCCATGGCACGGTCGAGAAGAGTATCGGTTTCAGACATTTTTTATTGTTTCAGTTTCATTACTTCATCTTTGAATTTGCGGCCTCTGTCCTCATAGCTTTTGAACAGGTCGAAGCTTGCGCAGCAGGGCGAAAGCAGCACGGTGTCGCCGTTGCGGGCTATGTCGCGGCAAGTCTCGACGGCTTCCTGGAGAGAGTGGGTGTCGGCCACGACCGGCACTTTGCCGTTGAAGAATTCAAGAATTTTGCTGTTGTCCTTGCCCATTGCCACAATGGCCTTGACTTTCTGCTTCACCAGCGGCAGTATTTCATTGTAGTCGTTGCCTTTGTCTTTTCCGCCGAGAATCAGAACCGTAGGGGAGTTCATGCTTTCGAGCGCATACCAGCAGGAATTCACGTTTGTGGCTTTGGAATCGTTTATCCAGCGTACTCCTTCGATTGTGGCCACCGGTTCGAGACGGTGCTCCACGCCGTTGAAGTCGCTCAGGGCCCGGCGGACATCATCGCGCTGTATGTTCAGCAGGCAGGCCGAGATTCCGGCTGCCATCGAGTTGTAGAGATTGTGAAGGCCGTGCAGCGACAGGTCGGCTCTCGGCATGGCGAGCGATGTTCCCGGAGTGTTTATTATCATACGTGCTTCGGCATCGACATAAGCGGCATCACCGTCTTCGGCCTTTTCGCTGAACGGGTACATTGTGGCCTCGGTGCTGATGTTGCGGAGCTGTTCGGTAATCACGGGGTCATCGTTCCAGTAAATGAAGGCGTCGGATGAGGTGAGATTCTGCAGAATGCGGAATTTTGCGTTTACATAATTCTGCATCTTGTAGTCGTAGCGGTCGAGGTGGTCGGGGGTTATGTTCAGAATCACCGCGATGTTGGCCTTGAAGTCATACATGTTGTCGAGCTGGAACGAACTGAGTTCGATCACATATATGTCGTGCGGGTCGCGGGCCACCTGCATGGCGAGGCTTCGGCCCACGTTGCCGGCCAGACCTACATTCAGACCGGCATCGCGCAGTATATGGTATGTGAGCAGAGTGGTAGTTGTTTTGCCGTTCGAGCCGGTTATACACACCATGCGGGCGTTGGTGTAACGGCCGGCGAACTCTATTTCCGATATAACGGGAATTCTTTTTTCGAGAATCCGGCGCATCACGGGCGCGGAGTCGGGTATTCCGGGCGACTTCACCACTTCGTCGGCGGCGAGTATGCGGTCCATGTCGTGCGAGCCTTCTTCCCAGGCGATGTTTTCGGCATCAAGAATGTCTTTATAGTGCCGGGCGATGGTTCCGGAATCGCTCAGCCAAACATCCATGCCCTTGTCTTTTGCGAGAATAGCGGCGCCTGTGCCGCTTTCACCGCCGCCCAGTACAACCAGGCGTCGGGGGCGGTTATTATATTCGTCAGACATATTGTACATCATCTTATTTTTAGTGTTACAAAGGTTATTGCGGCAAGTATTATGCCAATGATCCAGAAACGCAGAGTTATTTTGGATTCAGGAATCGGAGCCAGCGGACGCTGTATCAGGGCCTGGAACGATCCGTCGCCCGGTTTCTGGAAATGATGGTGCAGCGGGGCCATCTTGAATATGCGTTTTCCGCCTGTGGCTTTGAAGTATGCAACCTGAAGAATCACCGAGAGGTCCTCGATATAGAACAGTGCGCACAGTATGGGCAGCAGCAGTTCTTTATGAATGAGAATTGCGAATACGGCGATTATGCCGCCGAGAGTGAGCGAGCCGGTGTCGCCCATGAACACCTGTGCCGGATATGCGTTGTACCACAGGAAGCCCACGAGCGCTCCTATGAAGGCCGCCATATACACAACCAGTTCCTCGCTTCCGGGCACGTACATTATGTTGAGGTACGATGAATATATTATATTCGAGCCCAGATAAGCCATCAGCAGCAGCGCCACTCCTATTATGGCCGACAGGCCGGAGGTGATGCCGTCGAGACCGTCGTTTAGGTTGGCTCCGTTGCTTGTGGCTGTTACAAAGAACATCACGAAAACGAAGAACACCACCCATGCCGCGGGTTCGGCATAGTCGCCCATCCATTCGGTAAGGGAGCGGTAGTTGAAGTTGTTGTTTTTTATAAAGGGCAGAGTTGTCTGCGGTTCTTTTGTCTCATGTCCGCTGTAAATCACTTCTTCCACGCGGTGTGTGCTGGTGTTGATGATTTCCTGGTTCTCTACAATTGTCATGTCGGGCGACACATACATTGTTCCAGCCACAATCAGGGCAATGCCCAGCTGTCCTACGATTTTGTATTTTCCTTTAAGTCCGTCCTTGTTTCTGAAGCGGAATTTGCGGTAATCGTCGAGGAAGCCGATGGTTCCGAGCCACAGGGTGCTTACCAGCATCAGTATCATGTAGATGTTGTCGAGCCGACCCAGCAGCAGGCAGGGTACCATAATGGCCAGTATTATTATTATGCCGCCCATTGTGGGGGTTCCTTTCTTTTTCTCCTGGCCCTCGAGGTCGAGATTTCTTACAATTTCTCCGATTTGCATTTTTTGCAGTCGGCGTATTATGCTGCGGCCCACGAATATGGCCATGAGCATTGCCAGCACGAAGGCGGCGCCGGAGCGGAATGTGATGTATTCCATAAGCCGCCATCCGGGCAGCTGGTATTCCTTAAGGGATTCGAACAGAGAATAAATCATCGCTGTATGAGTGATGTTGTGGTTTTTGGGGGAATGTATTATATAATGTTGAGTGCGGTCAGTTTCCGAGGGCTTTTCCGAGTTCTTCGATGTCGCTGAAATGGGATTTCGTCTGGCCGATTATCTGGTAGTCTTCGTGCCCCTTTCCGGCCACGAGAACCACATCGCCGGGCGAAGCCAGCGCCACGGCCGTTCGTATAGCCTCGCGGCGGTCGCAGATGCTGAGTGTCCGGGCGGCTCCGTCGGCGTCGAGTCCGGCACGCATGTCGGCCAGAATAGCTTCGGGGTCTTCGTTGCGCGGGTTGTCGGAGGTTAGAATGAGTCTGTCGCTCCGTTTGGCTGCCGCCTGGGCCATAAGGGGGCGTTTGCCATGGTCGCGGTTGCCGCCGGCGCCGCATACAGTTATGATATGCCGTCCGCTTCCGCATACCTCGCGCAGGGTGTCGAGTACGTTTACAAGGGCATCGGGTGTATGTGCGTAATCCACTACGCCGGTTATGGTTCGGTCCGGGTTCATGATTGTCTGGAATCGTCCTGCCACCGGACGCAGTCGGCTCATGGCCAGCAGGGTGCTTTCCTTGTCGTGACCCAGAAGGCACCAGGCGCTGTATACGGCCAGAAGATTGCTGGCGTTGAACCGTCCGGTAAACATGGTTTCCACTTCGGTGCCGCCTATTTCAAGCAGCATTCCGTCGAGGCGGTCTTCCATAAGTCTGGCCGTGAAGTCGGCATCGCGCTGTATCGAGTAGTCTGCTTTGCGGGCCAGTGTGTTCTGCAGCAT